>NZ_JBQCYD010000012.1:23444-37889 GCF_052088025.1 Senegalia sp. (in: firmicutes)
TATTATGAACCTATATTCATAATAATATATTTTATGATTTTTGTCAAACTATTATACACTAAAGAAAGATTCTTCTCGGAAGAATCTTTCTTATCACTCTATCATTTCTTTATTCACTTGAACTATTTCTACCCCTGTATAATAATGTTTTAATATTTCCTTGTACTTGCTTCCTTTTTCTGCCATTCCATTTGCTCCCCATTGACTCATCCCTACTCCATGACCATTTCCCATGGTTTCTATTATCATTTTATTCTTTGATTTATCTATAGTTATATTAAAATTAGTAGAATTAAATCCAATTATTTCCCTAAGCTCTCGGCCTGTCATATCTAGGCCATCTATTTTTAATTTATCTACCCTACCTGTATTAGTTCTTTTTACTAGTTCAATTTTTTCAGATATATTTTCCTTACTTATATTTAATTTTGGATATTTATTTTTTAATTTGCTTATAAATTCATCTATTGAAATTTCAAAGTTTTGCTTTATACTTGGAAATTCTCCCTCATATGGACTTTCTACAGGTCTTAAATATGGTTTTGCTGATGCAAAAACTGCCTCTGATGCTTCTGTCATTCCACCACTTGATGAATGGAATAAAGGATCTGATATTATATCTCCTTGATATGAAATTATTTGACCCTTTGTATTGTCTACTGCTTGTTCTATCTTAGTAAAGGAGGCATCCATCCATTCACTTCCATGAAGTTCCAATAATTTATCTTCACCATACCACACCTGACAATGAGTAGAATTACAAAGTGGGGCATCTGGATGGTTATCTGCCCTATTTCCCTTATTGTATGCAGATATTTTTGATATAGCATAGGTTCTTGCAGCTACTGATTGAGCTTTTAATGCCTCTTCTTCAAATTTAGCTGGCATTTCTCCTGATACTACTCCTTTTATATATTCTTCTAATTCCATTGTTATGACTTTTTTCTTTTGAATATCATATATATCTACATTTAAATCAAGAGAATCAACTATTTCCTCTTTAACTTCATCCTTATTGCTTACATTATTTTCTAGGCCACCATCTATATCTCCATTCCAAATAAATAATATAAATATGGGCAATACTAATGTCAAAAGCGTTATAAAGCCTACTAACTGTAAAAATGATTTCATATCTTATCCCCCGTTTCTATTTGATCTTTCCTAATATATTTATGCCCGGGAAATATGAATTATGAATAAAAAATAACTCTTATTTTGCTGGGGAAATATAAGTTATTGCCTGGGAAATTGTCGAAATATTACGGGAAATAAAGCATTAAAAAACAGAAGCTATTAGCTAGCTTCTGTTTCTATTTCAACTCTTTTGATTTTTGCGCCTAAATTTGTAAGTTTTTCTTCTATATTTGAATATCCTCTATCAATATGATGTATTTGAGTTACTTCTGTAATACCATCAGATATAAGTCCGGTTAATATAAGTGCTGCTCCTGCTCTTAAATCTGTTGCCTTTACTGGAGCGCCTAGAAGCTTTTCTTTACCTGTTACTATGGCACTTCTACCATCTATTTTGATATCTGCATTCATTCTTCTAAGTTCATTTACATGCATGAATCTGTTTTCAAATATTGTCTCTATTATAACACTTGTTCCCTCTGCCACACTCATCATTGCCATTACTTGTGCTTGCATATCTGTTGGGAATCCTGGATAAGGAAGTGTTTTTACATCTACTGCCTTTAATACTTCTGGTGCTATTACTCTTAGGGAATTATTTCCCACTTCTATGAATTTTATATTAGATTCTTTAAGTTTTGATACTATGGATTTAACATGATCAAATTCTATGTTTTCTATTGTAATGTCTCCACCAGTCATTGCTGCTGCTACCATATATGTTCCTGCTTCTATTCTATCTGGTATTATTGTATGATTACAACTTGTTAGATTTTCTACTCCAAGAATTCTTATTGTATTAGTCCCGGCACCTTTTACATTTGCACCTAATTTGTTTAAGAAATTAGCCAAATCTACTATTTCAGGTTCTTGAGCCACATTTTCAAGTATGGTTTCTCCTTCTGCCATTACTGCTGCCATCATTATGTTTTCTGTAGCTCCAACACTTGGAAAGTCTAAATATATTCTACTTCCTTTAAGTCGCTCGTTTACTTTAGCTTCTACATATCCATGACCTACTTCTATTTCTGCTCCTAAGGCTTTAAATCCTTTAAGGTGTAAATCTATAGGTCTAGTTCCTATAGCACAACCTCCTGGCATTGAAATTCTTGCTTTTTTTAATCTTGCAAGAAGTGGACCCATTACTAAAAATGATGCTCTCATTTTAGTCATAAGTTCATATGGTGCTTCTGAATTGTTTAATCCCTTTGCATTTATACTATATGATTCGCCACTTGTTTTTTCTACGCTTGCACCAAGTGAGCTTAATACCTCTTTCATTACATTTACATCGCGTAAATCAGGTACTTCTGTAAGTTCGCATTTATCTGTTGATAATAATGTTGCTGCCATTATAGGTAGAGCTGAGTTTTTTGCTCCGCTTATTCTAACTTTCCCCTTTAATGGAGGGCTTTTTTCTACTATGAGTTTTGGCACTTGATTTCCTCCTCATTATACTTTTTATCTTTTTGTTTTAGTTTTTAACCGTGCCCATTTTAAAATAATCTTTTAATATCCACCATCTATAATTGGAGTTGCAATAAAAATATAAGTTTTGTCCTCAGTATAGTTATTCCTCATAGCAATATTTAAATTCATCTTATTTTTTCCTGTATTGATATGATTATCTATATTTGGAGAATAAGCACTAACACTTAAAATATCTGTATTTTTATACTCTTCAACAATTCTTGCATCTACTGATTTCGTTATATTAGATATTATATCTAATTTTTTGCTTGCATTTATATTTCCATCAATTGTTCCACTTATTTGAGATGTTATCTTAGGATGTGATTCATATTTATTGAATATTTTTTGGACACTTTCTTTAATTTCTTTATAATCGTCAACTGTTTCAGACATTATGTTAACTATTAATTCAGTCCTATTAAGGTTACTATATTTATCCTGATATGTCAAAGCATTTATTCTAACAATTTTGTTTTTGTTATTAATACCAGAAATAATAAGCTTTTTACTCTCATCTTGCTCTATATACTTCATACTATAGAGTTTTTCATCATTGTTTAATTCTAATTTGTTTTCATTTTCAAGCTCACCTATTATTTTAAATTCATCTTTTAAGTCTTGTCCCAATTCTTTCATAGACTTTTCATTTAAAAATTCACTATTTATTTGATCTTGAGCTTTTATATTAATTCCTAATAACTCTGCATCAATAGATTCAAATGCGGTTACAGTAGGTTCTGTTAATTCTTCTCTTAACTCAGCTGAAACTGTATAATTTGATAGAGCTATCATAGCTATTAATATTGAATATACAATTAACTTTTTACCTTTCATTACAATCACTCCCTATAAAATTAGGGAAGAGTTAGATGTGTGGCAAAAATGTTAAAGGGGGACAAAAACATTTTTACATTCTATGTACTCTTCCCTTTCAATAATTAGTATTGACAAGATTAGCTAGTCTTTATACATGATTATTAAAAAATATTTTTATTTATAGGAAAGAGTCCTAGTGTGCTATAAAATTATTACCCGATAAAAATTAGTTTTAACATTAAGTTTTAAATTATATACTTAACTATAATATTATATCAAGCAAAAAAACTATTGTCTACTTACTAACACAAAAAAAGATAGGTAAAATTACCCATCTTTTTAACCATTCTTCATATTAATTCTATTGATTGCTTTTTTAAGTGCAATTTCTGCACGCCTAGTATCAATATCTTTTTCTTTTCTTTTTAATTTTTCCTCTGCACGCTTTTTTGCAAGCTCTGCACGATTTAAATCTATTTCTTCTGGCCATTCTGCTGCATCTGTAACTATTGTAGTTTTAGTTTTTGTAACATCTAAATACCCTTCTGCTACAGTTGCTAGCTTGTATTTGCCATTTTGTTTTATCTTTACTCTACCTATTGCAAGAGGTGTTACATAAGGCGTATGGTTTTTAAGTATTCCTATATCACCTTCAAGCCCTCTTACTACTACCATTTCTACTTGGTCTTCAAAAAACTTTCTATCTGGTGTTACTATTTCGAGATCAAATGTAGCTGCCATATTATCACCTCTACTCTTCTTCTCTTATCTTTTTAGCCTTTTCAACTGCTTGTTCTATTGTACCAACTAGTAAGAAAGCTGATTCTGGAAGATCATCATGCTTACCATCTAATATTTCATTGAATCCTCTTATAGTTTCTTTTAAAGGTACATATTCTCCATCTATTCCAGTAAATTGCTCTGCTACTGTAAATGGCTGAGATAAGAATCTTTGTATTCTTCTAGCACGAGAAACTGTTATTTTATCTTCTTCTGATAATTCATCCATACCAAGTATTGCTATGATATCTTGTAATTCCTTATATTTTTGCAATATTTCTTGTATTCTACGAGCAGTATTATAATGTTCTTCTCCTACTATTTGTGGATCTAGTATTCTAGAGTTTGAATCTAGTGGATCAACCGCAGGATAAATTCCAAGTTCTGATATTGATCTTGAAAGAGTTGTTGTAGCATCAAGATGAGCAAATGTTGTTGCAGGTGCCGGGTCAGTAAGGTCATCTGCTGGTACATATACTGCCTGTATTGATGTTATTGAACCTTTTTTTGTAGATGTTATTCTCTCTTGTAATTGTCCCATCTCTGTTGCAAGTGTTGGCTGATATCCAACTGCTGAAGGCATACGTCCAAGAAGTGCTGAAACTTCTGATCCTGCTTGTGTAAATCTAAATATATTATCTATAAATAAAAGTACATCTTGGCCTGCTTCGTCTCTAAAATGTTCTGCCATTGTAAGTCCAGTAAGTCCAACTCTCATACGTGCTCCAGGGGGTTCGTTCATCTGACCAAATACTAGGGCTGTTTTATCTATTACTCCAGAATCTTTCATCTCATAATAAAGGTCATTACCTTCTCTTGTTCTCTCTCCTACTCCAGCAAATACTGAAAGTCCACCGTGTTCTGTTGCGATATTGTTTATAAGCTCTTGAATAAGTACTGTTTTACCAACACCAGCACCACCAAAAAGTCCTACCTTACCACCTTTAGAATATGGGCAGATTAAATCTACTACTTTTATTCCCGTTTCAAATATCTCTGTTGATGTTTGTTGCTCATCAAATGCAGGTGCTTGTCTGTGTATTGCTGCTCTTGGACCTGAGCTTACATTTTCTTTTCCATCTATTGCATCACCCGTAACATTAAACATTCTACCTAGTGTGTTTTCTCCTACTGGTACGCTGATTGGAGCTCCTGTATCTACCGCTTCCATCCCTCTAACAAATCCATCTGTAGAATCCATTGATATACATCTTACTATATCATCACCTACATGTTGAGAAACTTCCACTGTAATTTCTTCTCCATCTTTGCCTTTTATTTTTATGGCATTTAATAGATTAGGAAGATGTTCTTCTTTAAAACGAATATCCACTACGGGTCCTATTATTTGAACAATATTTCCTATATTTGTTTCAGCCATATTTTCAACTCCTTTATAGTTCTTATTTTAATGCTTCTGCTCCACCAACTATTTCTGCAATTTCTTGTGTTATTGCAGCTTGACGAGCTCTGTTGTATTTAAGATTTAAATCATCTATCATCTCTTGGGCATTTTCTGTTGCTGATTCCATAGCCATTCTTCTTGCACCTTGTTCTGATGCCGATGATTCTATCATGGCACCATATATAGTACTTCTTATATATTTTGGTATAAGATAATCAAGTACTACTTCAGGAGAAGGTTCATATTCTGTAAGTATTCTCTTACCCTCTGTATCTTCTTTTGCTATACTTTCAGCAGGAAGAAGTTTTAATATAGTGGGTTCATGGTTGATTGTGCTCTTAAACTGAGTATAGGCTATATTTACTTCATCTACTTCACCTTTTTCATAAAGCTTAAGTGCCATATTACCTATTTGAGTTGCATCCATAAATGTTGGATCTTCTGATATGTTTACAAAGGAACCTTTCACATGATAGTTTCTCCTATTAAAATGTGACCTTCCTTTTTGTCCTATAGTTATCATTTTAGTGTTTTCTTTAGATTCTAAATCAGATTCTACTTTTTTTATGATATTCACATTATATCCACCACATAATCCTCTATCTGATGTAACTATTATATAGCATCTATTTTTAACTTCCCTTTTTTCAAGCATAGGATGGCTTATTCCACGAGATGTAGCTAATATATCTTTTATGCTTCTACTTACTGTAAGAAAGTAAGGTTCAGTTTTTGCTAACCTTTTTCTAGCTTTTTTAAGCTTCGAAGAAGATACAAGTTCCATGGCATTTGTAATTTGTTTTGTACTACCTACACTTTTTATTCGCCTTTTTATATCTTGCATACTTTCTTTAGCCATTTCAACACCTCTTTTCTTTAAAGCTTAGATAGTCTTTTTAAATTCTTCTTTGAAACTTTCTATTCCACTTTTAAGTATCTCTTCATCTTCTTCAGAAAGTTTTCCATTATCTACTATGGATTTAGATACTTGTGGATAATTTTCTTCCATATATTTATATAGTCCTAATTCAAATTCTTTTACATTTTCTACTGGTATATCTTTTAAATATTTTTTTGTTACAGCATATAGAATCATTACTTGATTTTCTACAACTACTGGAGAGTACTGAGGTTGTTTTAATACTTCCATTATTCTCTCTCCCCTATCAAGTGTAGTTCTAGTTTCTTTATCTAAGTCAGAACCAAATTGTGCAAATGATTGAAGGTCTCTATATTGAGCAAGGTCAATTTTTAGAGTTCCTGAAACTTTTTTCATAGCCTTAATCTGAGCATCTCCACCAACACGAGAAACTGAAAGTCCAGCATTTATTGCAGGGCGCTGTCCTGATGCAAATAGATCAGTCTCTAAGAATATCTGTCCATCTGTTATTGATATAACATTTGTTGGGATAAAGGCAGATATATCTCCTGCTTGTGTTTCTATTATAGGAAGTGCCGTCATAGAACCTCCACCATAATCTTCGTTTAATCTTGCCGCACGCTCAAGCAATCTTGAATGTAAGTAAAATACATCTCCAGGATAAGCTTCACGTCCTGGTGGTCTTCTAAGAAGTAAACTCATTGTACGATAAGCTACCGCATGCTTTGATAAATCATCATATATTATAAGTACATCTTTTCCATTAAACATAAATTCTTCACCCATTGCAGCTCCTGCATATGGTGCTATATATTGAAGGGGAGCTAGCTCACTTGCTGATGCTGAAACTATGATAGTGTAATCCATTGCTCCTCTTTTTTGAAGGTTTTCATATATTCCTGCAACAGTAGATTTCTTTTGTCCTATTGCTACATAAATACATATTACATCTTGATCTTTTTGATTTAATATTGTATCTATTGCTATAGCAGATTTTCCTGTTTGTCTATCTCCTATGATAAGCTCTCTTTGTCCACGTCCTATTGGGATCATAGAGTCAATTGCTTTTATTCCTGTTTGAAGTGGTACTGATACAGATTTTCTAGATATAACACCTGTTGCCTTTTGCTCAACTGGTCTATATTTATCAGATTCAATTGCACCTTTTCCATCTATTGCTTGGCCTAGGGCATTTACTACTCTACCTATCATCATATCTCCTACTGGAACCTCTACTATTCTTCCAGTTCTCTTTACAGTATCGCCTTCTTTTATATTGTCATCAGGTCCCATCAGTACGCAACCTACATTATCTTCTTCTAAGTTTAGTGCCATGCCATATACTTCACCAGGGAATTCTAAAAGTTCTCCTGCCATACAATTTTCAAGTCCGTATACTCTTGAGATACCATCTCCAACTTCAAGTACGCTTCCTACGTCTTCTACATCTATTCTTTTTTCATAATTTTTTATCTGCTCTTTTATAATCGAGCTAATCTCTTCAGGTCTTAGGTTCACTTACTTTCCACCTCTTTCTTAGTTACTGATGCCTTATTTAGTGATTTAGTCAATTCATCTATCCTACCTTTAACACTTGAATCTATAACCTTATCACCTATTTTTACAAATACTCCGCCAAGTACTGTTTGATCTATTTTGTTTGTAAGTTTTATTGTCTTATTTAACTTTTTTGATAATTCTAATTCAAGTCTTTCTAGCTTTTCATCATCCATTTTAACTGCAGTTATAGCTTCACCTTCAACTATACCCTGCTCTTCATTTGAAAGCATAATATATTCATCTTTAATGTCTTTAATATATTTTTCGCGTCCCTTATCTACTATGATATATAAAAAGTTTAAAACTTCTTTACTTATATTATCTTTAAATAATTCATTTAATATATCTTTTTTTTCATCATTTGAAAGTTTTGGATGTTCAAATATAGTTTTAAGCTTTTTTTCACTATCTAATATATTTGAAATTGCCTTTATTTCTTCCTTAAATTCATCTAAGTTGTTTTCTTCTAGAGCTACTTCAAATAATGCTTCAGCATATCTTTTTGATACTAATTCTGCCATTTTGTTTCCCCTACCTCATCAATAAAGTCATTTATCATCTGAGCGTGTGCATCTTTGTCTAAATTTTTATCTATTACTTTACTAGCTGCAAGCATTGCTATTTCTACCATTTCATTTTTAAGTTCCATTTTTGCATTAGTTTGTTCTCTTTCAATTTCTTTTTTAGCCCTATTTATCATATTGTTTGATTCTTTTTTAGCTTCATTTACTATATCTTCTTTCATATCTGTTGCTCTTTTTCTTGAAGATTCTATAATTTCTTTGCCTTCACCTTTTGCTTCTTCAATTTTAAGCTCATATTGCTCTTTTAATTTCATAGCTTCTACTTTCTTGCTTTCAGCTTCATTTAAATCAGATTGAATGCTTTCTTCTCTTTTATTTAAAAAATCTTTTACAGTATCCCATAAAAAATGTCTGATAACAAGAAAAAGTACAAGAGTTGCTAGTAATTGAAGCGTAAAATTGACCGGATCAGGTAATACATGAATTTCAGGTACCATTCATAATCCTCCCTTCGTAATTACTAATATTTAAATTAGTTTTAGCTACAACAATAAGAGATGGGGTGGTGCCCCACCTCTTTAAATTAATTATTTTTAAAGAGCTCCGAGTAATGGTCTTACAAATAATAATATTATAGCTATAACTAATCCATAAATACCAGTTGTCTCTGCAACTGCTTGACCTAAGATCATTGTTCTAATGATATCTCCTTGTGCTTCTGGCTGTCTTCCTACTCCTTCTGCTGCCTTACCTGCTGCATAACCCTGTCCTATTCCAGGTCCTATACCTGCTATTGCTGCTAGTCCTGCTCCTATTGCTGAACATCCTAATATAAACGCTTCACTTGAAATTCCTTCTAACATTTTGTTTCCTCCTCTAATTTTTAAGTAATTTTTGTTTTAATATTTTTAAAATCTAATCATCCATTGCCATTGATACAAATACCATTGTAAGCATAATAAATATAAATGTTTGGATTAATCCTGCAAATAAATCAAAATAAGCATGAAATACAGGAGCTACTACTGGTGAAAAATATCCTGCTGCACTATATAATAATCCCATTATTATAACACCAGATAATATATTACCAAATAAACGGAATGATAAAGATATAGGATTTGCAATTTCTCCTATTAAGTTTATTGGAAATAAAAATGGTATAGGTTCAAAGAACCCTTTTACATACCCTCCAATTCCCTTGCTCTTGATGCCAAAGTACTGTGTCAATAAAAAGGTTATTATAGCTAATGCAAGAGTAACATTGTAATCAGATGTTGGTGGTGCAAATCCAATTAATCCAAAGAGATTTGCTAGGGCAAGATAAAGTGCAAGTGTTCCTATATAAGGAGCAAATTTCATCTTGTCTGGTCCCATTGTATCTTTTACTAGTTTTTCTACTTGTACAACTATTATTTCTACTATATTTACTAGCCCTTTAGGTTTCTCTTTAGGGTCTGCTTCTTTGAACTTTTTACCTACATAAATTGCAAATATGGATAATAAAAGTACTACAACCCATGAATTTATAACTGTAGAATGTATATAGATATCTCTACCCATAAGTTCAAATGCTATCCCTTCAATTTTGTCCAAATTATGGCCTCCTTTCCTTTCTTAAGTATTATTTACTAGTCTTTCTTTTGATTGTGTCATAAAAAGTATCAGATAATATGACTATCTTAACCATGAAAAAGCCTAATACTACCGTATAAAAGTTTAAATAATCTGCTAGGGCTGCTATGGTAAGTACCACCCCATAAATTATATATCTAGCCATATAACTCCCTACAACATATGGCATGATTTGTGCTTGAGGCATCTTCATTGCTTTAGCTAGTGATAGACCCATCAGTCTAAAATTAAGTAAATTTATAATCACTCCAAAAACAAGTCCAAGTAGTTTATCTTTGGGATTTGGAAATGCAAGGAGTATGATCCCTAAAATCATAAGTGTAAGTATTATGACTCTTTTAACTATTTTATATTCTGTATCTTTTGTTAAACTCAATATATCACTTCCTATTACTCATCCTTGAAGTTATCTTAAACAAGGTCATAAATGAAGCACCCACGCCTAATATTACAAATATTATAAGAAAAAGCACATTTGTTCCTAGTTTTTCATCTAAAAGGCTCCCTACAAATATACTACCTATTATAGGTACTGCCATAGAAATACCTATTTGTGATATGAGTGCTAGATTTTCTAATACTTTAGAATTCTTCTTTTTAGGCATTTTTCCATCTCCTATATATTTGAATAGTTAGACAATATATATTCTATTATAATCCAAATAGATGTTTAACTCAAGAATAGTTTTGATAAAATTATTTTTTTATTTTGTTATGATTCGACAATAAAAAAAGGGCTATAAAACTGCCCCTTTTTAAATTTCCATTTCTTTTAAGTTCTCATCTATTATTAATTCTGCTTCAGTTGCATTTTTTACATCTTCTACTGTGAATTCAGAGTTTATTTCCTTTAATACTAAACCTTTGTCTGTAACTTCTATTACTCCCATTTCTGTAATAATTAAATCTACTTGAGATTTTGCTGTAAGGGGTAAATTACATTCCTTTAATATCTTAGGATTTCCTTTTGCAGTATGAGTCATAGCAATAATAACTTTTTTTGCTCCTACTACTAAATCCATTGCTCCACCCATTCCTGGAACCATCTTACCTGGTATCATCCAGTTTGCAAGACTACCATTTGCATCTACTTGAAGAGCTCCTAAAACTGTAGCATCAACGTGACCTCCTCTTATTATTCCAAAGCTTTCAGCAGAGTCAAAGAATGCTCCACCTTTTTTTATTGTCACATATTGTGCGCCTGCATTTGTAAGATTTTTATCAAATTCTCCATCTTCTGGCGAAGGTCCAAGTCCTACAAAACCATTTTCTGATTGAAATACTACATCTATTTCTTCTGGTATATAGTTTGCTACAAGTGTTGGAAGCCCTATACCTAAGTTTACTAAATCTCCATCTTCAAATTCCTTTGCTACTCTTTTTGCTATTATCTCTTTTATATTGTTCTTATCCATTACTTTTCACCTCCAGCAACTATATAGTTTACGAATAAGCTTGGAGTTATAACATTTTCTGGATCTATGTCGCCTATTTCTACTATTTTTTCTGCTTCCACTATAACAGTTTCTGCTGCTGTTGCCATAGTAGGATTGAAGTTTCTTGCTGTTTTATCATAAACGATATTGCCTTTTTTATCTACTAAATCACCTTTTAATAGAGCAACATCTGCCTTAAGTGGTTTTTCAAGTAAAAATTCTTTTCCATCTACTTCTATCTTTTGCTTACCTTCTTCTACAATTGTGTGAAGTCCTGTTGGTGTAAGTACTCCACCTAACCCAAATCCTGCTGCTCTTATTCTTTCAACCAGTGTACCTTGTGGTACTAATTCTACATCCAATTCTTTCTCATTCATTTGTCTGCCTGTTTCCTTGTTTGTACCAATGTGAGTTGCTATTACCTTTTTAACCTGCTTATTTGCTACTAATTTTCCTATTCCTAAATCTACAAATGAAGTGTCATTTGCAATTATTGTTAAATCTTTTACGTTTTTTTCTACTAAAGCATCAATTAGTTGATTAGGTGATCCCACTCCTAAAAATCCACCTATCATTATACTCATTCCATCTTCTATTTTTGCTATAGCTTCTTCAATAGAAATTTGTTTATTCATTTTGTTGCACCCCCAAAATATATTTGTTCATTATTAACATTTTATCATATTAAAAATTTATTTGCTAGTTATACATGGCTTTTATAAAAGCATCAAGCCAAGTGAAATTATTATTCCAGTATAAATTAAATCTACTATACAATATCCCATGATATCTCTTGCACCAAGTCCTGCAATTCCAAGTGCTGGTAATGCCCAAAATGGTTGTATCAGATTAGTCCAAGCATCTCCCCAAGCTATACTCATACCAGTTTTTGCTGCACTTACTCCAAGTTCTGCACTTGCTGGCATCATTATTGGAGCTTGAACTGCCCATTGTCCTCCACCTGAAGGTACAAAGAAGTTAACTACTCCTGCACTTAAGAAACTAAAGAATGGGAATGTTGTTTCATTTGATATATTTACAAATCCATTAGATATAACTACAGCAAGAGAGCTTCCAGATGCGCTAAGTCCTGTCATCATACCCATTATCCCTGCATAAAAAGGAAATTGTAATACTATACCTGCTGTACCTCTTACTGCAACTATAATAGCATCTAAGAATTTTCTTGGTGTTCCATGAAGTATTATCCCAGTAAATAGGAATATGAAGTTAACTATATCAAGATTTAAATCAAATCCATTATTTATAAAGTAATTTATGATAAATGTAAATCCCATTGCACCAATTAATATTGATAGTATAGGGCTATTTTCCATCTTATCAGCAAATGTTGGATTTTCTACCTTTACTCCTAAATCTTCATCTACTAATAATTCTGGATCAACTGCTATTACATCCTCAGCTTTTGGATGCATTGCCCTATTTAATAGAGGCATTGT
This sequence comes from Senegalia sp. (in: firmicutes), assembly GCF_052088025.1. Lineage (NCBI taxonomy): Bacteria > Bacillati > Bacillota > Clostridia > Eubacteriales > Clostridiaceae > Senegalia > Senegalia sp. (in: firmicutes). The sequence goes on from NZ_JBQCYD010000012.1 coordinate 36,551, forward strand.
AACAAGTATTATAGCAACTATTATTAAATTGTATGGTGCAAAAATTGTTTCACTTGTTGATATAGGATCAACTACAACACCTGCTGTTGCTTCTGATAAGCCTGGTCCTGCTGTTGCAAGTTTAAGTGGAATTGATCCAGAAATTCCTGCATGCCAAACCACAAATCCTGAATAAGCTGAAGCTATAAGTAATCTATAGTCTACAGTTTTGATTTGTCTTGCAAGTTCTCTTGCATATAATGCACCTATAACAAGCCCAAAACCCCAGTTTATCCAACAAGCTACTAATCCTACAAATGTTACTGCAAATATTGCTTGAGTAGGCGTTTTAGGAATTGAAGCTAATTTCCTTAATCCTTTTTTGATTATTGGTGCATTTGCTAAAGTATGTCCGGTTACTAATACAAGTGCCATTTGCATTGAAAATGCTAATAGTCCCCAAAATCCATCTCCCCAATGAACTACCATTTCAAGTGGGCTTTGGTTTGTTACAAAAACACCTAAGATAAATACGATGAATGTTAGTATTGCAGCAAAAAGAAAAGGATCTGGTAAATATTTTTGTACTATTGCTACACATGCATTTGTAAATTTTTTAAACATCTTTACTCCTCCTTTTATTTTATTTCTACTATATTAATAATGCATATAACATGCCAAGTGCTTTAAAATCGCTAAATATGCATATATTAAGCTTTTACTTAAAAGAATACATAATACTTGTTTGCATTCTAGTACAGTGTAAACTATTGTATACAAAATAATCTATATTATATATTATTTAATTTTAAAACTTTATATTCCTAAATTATAGGCTAAGATTATTTATAATTCATAAGGGTATAATATAGCTTATAAATTACACATATTATATAGATTAAAGGAGTGAAAAATATGAAAACATGGATTAAAGTTTCCGTAATAATAACTTACATAGCAATGATAGCTACAAATGCACTTGCAAATATCCTGCCTATAAACGGACTAACTACAGGTGAAGTATCAGATTCATTTGAAAATTTATTTGCACCAGCAGGACTTACTTTTTCTATTTGGGGGCTTATATATCTATTACTGGGACTCTATTCACTTTATCAGGCAGGATTGTTTAGAGATAATAATAGGAGAGTGAAACTTTTAAATAGTGTAGGAATAATTTTTTCAATTAGCTCTATCGCCAATGCAGCTTGGATTTTCTCTTGGCATTATAAGGTATTGTCCTTATCTATACTACTGATGCTTGTAATACTTATAAGTTTGATAACTATAGTTAAAAAGATAAATAAGGAAAAATTATTTATTTCCCTTCCATTTAGTATTTATTTTGGATGGATTACTG
>NZ_JBQCYD010000012.1:37989-60239 GCF_052088025.1 Senegalia sp. (in: firmicutes)
AAGGAAAAATTATTTATTTCCCTTCCATTTAGTATTTATTTTGGATGGATTACTGTTGCAACTATTGCAAACATAACTGCCTTTTTAGTTGATATAGGATGGAATAGATTCGGAATTTCTGAGGTTTTTTGGACTATTACTATTATAATTGTAGGTGCTATAATTGCAATAGTAACCATTTTAAAAAATAGAGACTTTGCATATGGACTTGTTATAATATGGGCCTATGCTGGGATATTGATTAAACATTTATCTGAATCTGGATTTAACTCTATGTATCCTTCGATTATTACCACTGTAATAGGAGCTATAATAATAGTATCAATTGTAGATTTATTTGTGCTTATCAGAGCTGTAAGGTCATAAAAATAATCCAGGGAAGAATTCTTCCCTGGATTATTTTTTATCTAAATATACTACTTCTATATCATCTCTTTCTTCGAACCAATTTATTGACGGACTATAATCCTTTAAAAATACTACTCTTTTTATACCTGAAGTTATGATTAGCTTTTGACATTCTGGACAAGGTTGATGTGTCACATATATTGTAGCTTCTTTTCTTTCATCAGGTGTTGTTTCAAGAAGGCAGTTGACTTCTGCATGAATTGTACGAGTGCAGTGGTTATTTACTATATGACAGCCCACATCTTCACAATGAGGTAATCCTGCTGGACTTCCATTATATCCTGTACCCTTTATCCTCTTATCCTTTGCTATAACAGCCCCTACATGAAGTCTTGGACATGTGCTTCTCTCAGCTACCTTACATGCTATATCCATAAAATAGTTATCCCAATCTTTTCTCATATTTTCACCCCACTTACTTTTAGTTTACCACAAATAAATATAGAGAGAAACCTTTAAAGGAATCTCTCTATATTTTGATACTACTATTTATTTTTAATTGCTGCTTGTGCTGCTGAAAGTCTTGCTATTGGAACTCTAAATGGTGAGCAAGATACATAGTGAAGCCCTAATTCATGGCAGAACTCTACTGATGATGGTTCTCCTCCATGTTCTCCACATATTCCAAGTTTAATACCTTTATTTGTTTCCTTTCCACCTTCTATTGCCATTTTCATAAGTTTTCCTACACCTTTTCTATCTATTGCTTGGAAAGGATCTCTTTCTAATATTTCTTTATTTACATATTCATCTAAGAATTTACCTGCATCATCACGGGAAAATCCAAAGCCCATTTGTGTAAGGTCATTTGTTCCAAAGCTAAAGAATTCTGCTTCAGTTGCTATTTCATCTGCTGTTATTGCTGCTCTTGGTATTTCTATCATTGTGCCTATCATATATTTTACCTTTGTTTGCTTTTCTTCAAATACTTTTTCTATTTCTTCTAAAATTTGTCCCTTAACATATTTTAATTCTTCTATATGTCCTACAAGTGGTATCATTATTTCTGGTTTTATTTTTTCAAAACCTTCTTCTTTAATTTCTATAGCTGCTTCTATTATAGCGCGAACTTGCATTTTATATATTTCTGGATAAGTTACTGCAAGTCTACAACCGCGATGACCTAGCATTGGGTTAACTTCTCCTAATTCTTCTATTCTATCTATCATGTCTTCAACATCTACATCCATTGCCTTTGAAAGTGATTCTATATCTGTTTTCTTTGTTGGTAAAAATTCATGAAGTGGTGGATCAAGCAATCTTACTGTTACTGGTCTTTCTCCCATCACCTTGTATAATCCTAAAAAGTCTTCTATTTGAAAAGGTAGAAGTTCAGCTAGTGCCTTTTCTCTTTCTTTTAATGTATTTGAAAGTATCATTTTTCTTACAGATGGTATTCTCTTTTCATCAAAGAACATATGCTCTGTTCTACAAAGACCTATTCCTTCTGCTCCAAATTCTAATGCTTGAGCAGCATCTTTTGGTGTATCTGCATTTGTTCTAACTCCCATAGTTTTAACTTCATCTACCCACTGCATAAACTCACTAAAGCTTCCACTGAGTTCTGGTTTTACTTTGTTTATCATTCCCTTATAAACCTTACCTGTACTTCCATCTAGGGAAACATAATCTCCTTCTTTTAGTGTGAAATCTTTGGTTCTCATTTCCTTTTTCTCTTCACTTACTCTTATTTCACTACATCCTGCAACGCAACATTTACCCATTCCACGTGCAACTACTGCAGCATGTGATGTCATACCACCACGTGATGTGAGGATTCCTTCTGCTGATATCATACCTTCTATATCTTCTGGTGAAGTTTCTTGTCTTACAAGTATTGACATTTCACCTCTTGCCTTTGCTTCTACTACATCATGAGCATTAAAGTATATTCTTCCAGAAGCTGCTCCAGGGGATGCTGCAAGTCCTGAACCTATAATTTCTGCCTCATCTAATGCTGCTCTTTCAAATGTAGGATGTAATAATTGATTTAATGTATTTGGCTCTATTCTAAGTAGAGCTTCTTCTTTTTCTATTATATTGTTCTTTACAAGATCAACTGCTATATTTATTGCAGCTTGAGCTGTTCTTTTTCCTGTTCTAGTTTGTAACATATATAATTTTTTGTTCTCTATTGTGAATTCAATATCTTGCATATCCTTATAATGTTCTTCTAGTTTTTTAGTTATATCTACAAATTCTTCAAATACATCAGGCATTGTAATTTTAAGATGTGATATTTCCTTAGGTGTTCTAATTCCTGCAACTACATCTTCTCCCTGTGCATTTATTAGATATTCTCCAAATAATTTATTTTCACCTGTTGCTGGATTTCTAGTAAATGCAACTCCAGTACCTGAAGTATCACCCATATTTCCAAATACCATGGATTGTACGTTTACTGCTGTACCTAGTTTATGTGATATATTGTTTATTTTTCTATATATACGTGCTCTTGGATTATTCCATGATTTAAATACCGCTTCTATGGCAAGTTCCAATTGCTTTATAGGGTCTTGTGGGAACTCTTCTCCCATTTCTTCTTCATATACCTTTTTATATTGTTTTACTAATTCTTTTAAATCTTTTGCGCTCAAATCAGTATCAAGTTCTGTATTCTTTTTTTCTTTCATATCTTCAAGCAGATTATCAAATCTAACTTTTGGTATTTCCATTGCTACATCTGAAAACATTTGGATAAATCGTCTATAGCTATCATAGGCAAATCTTTCATTTCCTGTAGATTTAGCAAGGCCCTTTACAGATATATCATTTAATCCTAAATTAAGTATTGTATCCATCATACCAGGCATGGAAGTAACTGCACCTGAACGAACTGATACAAGTAGAGGATTTTCTTCATCAGAAAAACTCTTATCAAGTGATTTTTCTAAATCTGATAAATGTTGTTTTATTTCTTCATGTAATTCAATCCATATCTTTTCATTTTCATCATAAAATCTGTTACATGCCTCTGTTGTAAGTGTAAATCCAAAAGGTACTGGTAATCCTAAATTTGTCATTTCACATAAATTGGCACCTTTTCCTCCTAGTAGAGATTTCATTTCTTTTTTTCCTTCATTAAAATTATATACATATTTATTTGACATCTAATTGCCCCCTATTAATATTTATTCAAAACTTATTCCATTTTTATCAAGTAGAGATAATACATTATCAGCTGTTTCTTCTATAGCTTTATTTGATACATCTATGATAGGACAACCTAATCTCTTCATTATTTTATCTGCATACTCAAGTTCATCTAATATCCTTGAAATCGAAGCATAGTTTGAATTTTCCCTAAGTCCTAATGACTTAAGTCTTACTTCTCTTATAGCATTTAATTTTTCTGGTGAGTTTGTAAGTCCTATTATTCTTTTTTTAGGTATTTCAAATATTTCTTTTGGTGGTTCAATTTCATTTACAAGTGGTAAATTTGCTACCTTTATATTTTTATTTGCAAGATACATACTAAGTGGTGTCTTTGAAGTTCTAGATACTCCTACTAAGACTAGATCTGCTTCTAAAAACCCTCTTGGATCTTTTCCATCATCATATTTAACCGCAAATTCTATAGCAGCCACTCTAGAAAAGTATGCTTCATCCAAATTTCTTATGTTACCAGATTTTCTTATTGGTTTGTTGTCTAAGGTCTCTGATAAAGCATTTAAAAGTGGACTTAATAAGTCAAGGGTTGGTATTTCACATCTTTTAGCAAATTCATTTATAAGGCTTACTAATTCTTCATTCACTAAGGTATAGATAACTAACACATCATCTTCTCTACTTGCCTTTTTCAGTATTTTTTCTAATTTTATAATATCTGTGATATGAGAATATCTGTTTATCTCATATTTATCTGTTTTAAATTGTGATATAGCTGCCTTTAATATTATTTCTCCTGTTTCTCCCAAGGAATCAGAAATAATATAGATTTTAAGCTCCTCCAATTAATCACCCCTTTATATGTGTTATACTATATGTGATTTATGTTTCTATAGTATGCCATAATGCTTTTTTTGTCAATACTTTTTTATATTAAAAAAGACATAGAGATTTACTCTATGTCTAATATTATTTTGTTCCAAAAAGTCTATCGCCTGCATCTCCAAGTCCTGGTACAATATAAGCATGTTCATTTAATTTCTCATCTAATTCTCCAAGATATATATCTACATCTGGATGTGCTTCTTGTATTACCTTTATTCCTTCTGGTGCTGCTATTAAACACATTAGTTTAATATCTATTGCTCCTCTTTTTTTAACTGCATCTATTGCACTATTTGCAGACACTCCTGTTGCAAGCATTGGATCTGTTATTATAAAGGTTCTCTCCCTTACATCTGATGGTAATTTACAGTAATATTCTACAGCTTCTAGTGTTTCAGGGTCCCTATATAATCCAACATGACCTACTTTTGCTGCTGGAAGTAAGGTAAGCATTCCTTCTACCATTCCAAGCCCTGCCCTAAGTATTGGTACTATTCCTAATTTTTTTCCTGCTATAACCTTTGCCTTTGTTTTAGATACTGGTGTTTCTATTTCTATTTCTTCAAGCTCTAAATTTCTAGTAACCTCATATCCCATAAGCATAGAAACTTCCTTTACAAGTTCTCTAAATTCTTTTGCTCCTGTATTTTTATCTCTTATAAATGTGATTTTGTGCTTTATTAATGGGTGGTCCATTAAAAATAATTCTCCCATGTACGCATCTCCTTTCAAATTTTAATCTTAAATATTATAACATATTTTCTTCTATATCCATAATCTTATTTACACGCCTCTCGTGTCGTCCCCCTTCAAATTCGGAGCTAAGATATGCTTCTACTATAGCTTTTGCAAGATCAACGCCTAGTACGCGTCCACCTAGTGCTATAAGATTTGCATTGTTATGTTCAGCAGCTTTTTTTGCAGAATAAATATCTGAACATAAGGCACATCTTATTCCACGCACTTTATTTGCTGATATTGAAATACCTATACCTGTTCCACATATTACTATTCCTTTATCATATTCACCTTTTGCTACAGATTCTGATACTTTTTTACCAAAATCAGGATAATCTACTGAGTCAGTAGAATATGTTCCAAAATCATTGTATTCATATCCAGCTTCCTTTAAATATCCTATTATTTCATTCTTTAAATCAAATCCTCCATGGTCACTTCCTATTGCTATTTTCATCTTTTACATCTCCTTTTTAATTGTCTAGTTCATCTATTATTTTTTCTAAGGCAGATTTTATCTCTTCTGCACTTTCCCTATACTGTGAAGTAGGTCCTCCAAATGGATCTTCTACATCAAGTTCTGGGATTTTTCTTTGTAGATTGATTATTTTTGCCTTTTCATCTTCAAGTTCGGCTTCTATATCCCGTCTCCATTCTATCAATTCATCTTCTATTTTTTCTACTTCTTTTAATAGATTTCTTTTTCTTTCTTGAAGTCTTGCAACTTCACCTTGCCTTTCTTTCATAAGGTGGTCTCTTTTTTTATTTATTTCCTTATATATATCATTTATTTCATCTAATATAGCATTTATATCTACATCTCTATTTGCATATTCTTTTAATGTATATATTTTTCCTTTTGCATGTGGATATAAGTTCACTACTAATGATTTGTGATTTAGAGTCATTGTAAGGATGATATCTGCCTTATCTACATCTTTTTTTGTAAGTAATTTTGACTTATGATTTGTCATATCTATTCCCATATTTTCCATAACTCTTATTACATGTTTTGATGCACTCATGTTCTCTATGGCTGATACTCCTCTTGAATAAATAAATACATCCTTATCCTTCATCATATCCTTTAGCATTGCTTCTGCCATACTACTTCTGCAGGTGTTTCCTGTACATACAAAAAGAATGTTTTTCATATAATCACTCCTATACTTTTTCTATATCAAAACCAGCTGCTTTTTTCATTCTATTCATTATAGCACTACCAATACCTATTTCTTCAATTCCTTCTGCAAGTATTATATCTACATTCATCTTATCAAATTTCCTTAAAAGAAAAAACAATTTTGCTGCTATTTCTTTTGGATTTTTTCTTGATCCAAGTACCAACAAATTTTCTTCCTTGTATTTATCCATTGTTTCTACTGTTGCTAATATACCCACTTTTAATCCTTTTTCCCTATATTTTTTTTCTAATTCATTTATCCTTACTACTATATTTTCTAAATCTCCTGTTATTATCTTCATATTAGCCTTAGGTGAATAATGTTTATATTTTTGTCCTGGGGATTTAGGTATTATATTTTTATCATCTTTCATAATAGAAATATCTTCTTCTACTTGATTAAAAACTTCAAGCAAATCTTCTCTTGTTACATCTCCTGGTCTAAGTATCATAGGTATATCACCTGTTACATCAAGAACTGTTGATTCTACTCCTACTATAGTTTTACCACCATCTATTATCATATCCACTTTAGAAAATAAATCTTCTATGACATGTTCTACATTAGTAGGACTAGGTTTTCCTGATGTATTTGCACTTGGTGCAGCTATAGGAAGTCCTGCAAGCCTTATTATTTGTCTTGCTACCATATTATCCGGCATTCTTATAGCTACTGTATCAAGTCCAGCTGTTATTATATTTGGAATTATATCACTTTTTTCCATGACAAGAGTCAAGGGACCTGGCCAGAATTTATCCATTGCTATTTTTGCAGTATTAGTGATATTCTTTACTAAATTATTCAATTCACTAATATCTGATATATGAACTATCAATGGATTATCACTTGGTCTGCCCTTAGCCTTAAATATGTTTTCTACTGCCCTAGCATCTAGTGCATTTGCTCCAAGACCATATACTGTTTCTGTTGGAATTACTACAAGTCCACCGGACTTAAGTAAACTAGCTGCTTCCTTTAAGGCATCTTTTTCATCTGCTTTTTTTATTATAGTTTTTTTATTCATTTTTACACCTTCTAATAGATATTTCTTGTCATATTATAATAAAAGCGAACCCCTAGGTTCGCTTCTTATTTCTCTATAGTCTTAAGCTTCTCTGTTTGATCACTTGTTATAAGTGCATCTAGCATTTCTTCTATATCTCCATCTAGGAAATTTTCTAATTTATATACTGTTACATTTATTCTATGATCTGTTATTCTACCTTGAGGATAATTATATGTTCTTATCCTTTCTGATCTATCTCCTGTACCAACTTGAGATTTTCTAGCATCTGCTATTTCCTTGTTTTGTTCTGAAACTTGTTTTTCATATATTCTTGCCTTTAGTACTTTAAATGCCTTATCCTTGTTTTTAAGTTGAGATTTCTCATCTTGCATAGCTACTACTATCCCTGTAGGAACATGAGTAAGCCTTACTGCTGAATCGGTTGTGTTTACACTTTGTCCTCCATTACCTGATGAGCGATAAACATCTACTCTTACATCATTCATGTTTATATCTACTTCTACATCATCCACTTCAGGTAATACTGCAACCGTTGCTGTGGATGTATGAATTCTACCACCTGATTCTGTTTCTGGTACTCTTTGAACCCTATGAACTCCTGATTCATATTTAAGTTTAGAATATGCTCCCTTACCCTTTATCATAAATACTATTTCTTTAAATCCACCTACACCTTGACCACTTGTACTCATGATATCTACTTTCCAACCTTGTCTTTCTGCAAATCTTGAATACATTCTAAATAAGTTTCCTGCAAAGATACCAGCTTCATCTCCACCAGCTCCTGCACGCACTTCTACTATAACGTTCTTTTCATCATTAGGGTCTTTTGGTATAAGTAAGAATTTGATTTCTTCTTGTAATTCTTCTTCTTGTTCTTGAAGCTCGTTTAATTCTTCCTTGACCATTTCCTTGAAATCATCTTCTAATTTATCATTTAACATCTCTTTTGATTCTGCAATTCCTTCTACTACTTCTTTATATTCTCTATATTTCATTACAATTGGTTCTACTTCAGCATGTTCTTTTACATACTTTTGCCATTCATTCATATTATTAATTATATCTGGGTCACTGATTTTTCCATTTAAGTCTTTATATTTTTCTTCTAGAAAATCTAATTTCTCTAACATTTGATTCACTCCAATCCCTTTTACCAATAATATATTATATCAAATTTTTAATTAAAAGTCGAATTAATATATTAAAATTCCTGTTATTGCTGCACCTATTATACATATTATTGGATTTACTTTTTTTATTCCTACTAGAAAGAATATTATAAGAGCTAAAATAGCACCCTTTATATCTACAATAGATTCTTTTCCTACTAAATATAGGGCTGAGGCTACAAGTCCTAGTACTACTGGTCTAATTCCAGCAAAAATCCATTCTACATATTTAGAGTTTTTGAATTTTTCTAAGAAATGAGCTATTATTATCAATATTATAAATGAAGGAAGTATAACAGAAACTGTTGCAATAGCTGAACCTAGTACTCCTTTTATGCTAAAGCCTAAAAATGTAGCAGCATTTATGGCAATAGGCCCAGGAGTTACTTGCGATATTGCAAGCATATCTATAAATTCCTTAGCACTTATCCATCCTCTATTTTCTATTAATTCTTCTTGTATGAATGGAAGCATTGCAAGACCTCCACCAAAGCTAAATAATCCTATTTTAAAAAATGATAAAAACAATTTAAATGATATCATTAGTTTTCCCTCTTTTCTTTAACTTTATGATATGTTATTGAAAAAAGAGCTGCAATTAATATTATATATACTGGACTCATGCCAAACATTATTATAAATACTGCGGCAAGTATTGAAACTATTGTAAGCAAAATATTTAGGTGGGCAGAACGATATAAATTAAATAATGATGCACCTATAAGACCAACTACTGCAGGAGTTAAACCCCTAAAAACTTTTTCAACTATTATATTATCTCTAAATCCATATACAAATTTAACTACAAATAATATTATGATAAAAGAAGGAAGCGCAACTCCAAGCGCACAAAAAATAGCTCCTTTTATTCGACTTAATTTATATCCTACAAGTATTGAAGTATTTATAGATACAGCTCCTGGTGATGATTGGGCTACTGCAAGTGTATCTAGAAATTCTTTCTCATCTAACCATTTATTATTATCTACAACTTCTCTTTGTATAAGAGGTAGCATTGCATATCCTCCACCTATTGTAAATAATCCTATTTTAAAAAAGGTAATAAAAAACTTAAAAAGCATCCTCAAACTAATTCATCCTTCCTACTACCACTCTATCTCTTCCTGATAAATCCTTTAATATCTCTATATTTTTAAAGCCATTTTCATTCATTATATTTTTGACGCTTAATCCTTGATCATATCCTATTTCATAGCAGAGGACTCCATCTTCTGTAAGTTTTTCTCTTGCCTTTTTTGTTATATATTTATAAAATACAAGTCCATCATCTCCACCATCTAGTGCAAGTCTAGGCTCATATTTGGATACTTCTATTTGTAAATCATCTATATCCCTTGAAGGTATATAGGGAGGATTTGATACTATTATATCCATCTTTTCATCTATTTGAGGAAATCCTTCTAATATATCCTTATTTATAAATTTAACCTTATCTTCTAATTTCATTCTTCTTTTATTTTTTCTTGCTATTCTTATTGCATCTTCACTTATATCCACAGAATATATATATGCATCTTTTATATAATAAGCAAGACTAAGGGTTATAGCTCCACTGCCTGTACCTATATCCATTATATTTAATTTTTCTTTTTCACATTTTAGGGCCATTTTTATAATATATTCAGTCAGTATTTCAGTATCAGCTCTTGGTACAAGTACACCTTCACCTACATGAAAGTCCAGTCCCATAAATTCTTGATTTTCTAAAATATATTGTATGGGGTAACCTTCTTTTCTTTTACTTGTAAGTTCATCAAATTTATTGATTATTTTTTCATCTACTATACGATTTGGATGTGTATAAAGATAGGCCTTATCTACATCTAATAAATAACAAACAATTAATTCTGCTTCAAGCCTTGGATTTTTTATTTCATTTTTTTTAAGATAATTGTATCCTCTTCCTAATAATTCCCGTACAGTATGTGCCAATTTAAACACTCCTTAAAATTTTGTCTATGAAATTATATCATATTATAAAAACTCCACCAATTTTATATGGCAGAGATTTTATATCTAACTTACCTTTTTTTATATACCCTTGTTTGATGTCAATTATTCTTTTAAAATAATAATATATTATTATTTTAAAACTTCTTTAAATTTTTCTGAGATATTTTTCATATTTTCTATATATTCTTCTGATAAGGGATTTACCTTTATAGCTTCTCCATCAATTTCTTTTGCTATAGTTTCTGCTTGAGTACTAGAGAATTCACCTTGATAAAAAACAAATTTTATATTATTATCCTTAGCAAAGTCTATAACTTCTGTTATTCTCTTTGCACTAGCTTCCTTGCCTGATTCTTCTATTGCAATCATATTCAAACCATAATCATCTGCAAAATAGCCAAATGATGGATGATATATGATGAAAGATTGATTTTTTACTCCCTTTAAAGTCTCCTTTATAGAATCATCTATAGTGCTTAATTCATCCTTGTAATTTTCAGCATTTTCCTTATAAGTTTCTTCATTTTCTGGACTTATTTCTATTAATTTATCTCTTATAATGTCAATCATTTCAATAACTCTTTTAGGTGAAAGCCATATATGTGGATCTTCTCCTTCATGATCTTCATCTTCTTCATGGCTATGGTCTTCATCTTCACTAAAATTTCTCATGGGATAAACTTCCGATACACCTTTTGCTAGATTGACTATTTCAATATTTTCATTTAAATCCTTGGCCTTTGGAATTATATTAGAATTTTCTGCTGGGACTCCCATTGCAAAATAAACTTTTGCATCACTAAATTTTTGTAGTTCTTTTGGTGATGGTTGATAATTTGTAGGACTGTTACCTGGGGGAATCATAGTCACAACTTCCATATCACCTTGTGTAATAGCATCTATAAAACCCTTGATAGGCGGCACGCCGGCAGCAACAGTGATTTTGCCATCATCATCTGCTAGCTCATCATCACTACATCCTGTAAGTGCTAACAATACTATTAACATCATAAATATCTTTTTCATTTTTACCTCCTTGATGACACATGCTAGGCTTCTAAAGTGTCACTTTTCCTTCTTCTTCTAATTCCTCTGTTACTTCTTTTTTAAATAATATTAAAAGCAAGGTGCTTATAGCTATTCCTATCATAAGTGCTAATAAAAATAAATACCATTTTTCTGTAAAGGGAAATGCTAATATACCTCCAAATAGTTGAGTCTCTATATTAAATGCCATAATAAGTGCTCCACCTACTGATGACCCTATTACAAATGCTGGTATAACTCTAAGTGGATTGGTAACAGCATAGGGGATAGCCCCTTCTGTAATACCTAAAAGTCCTGTAAATAGTGCTGAAAGTGAATTTGCTTTCTCTACTTGGGTAAATTTCTTTGGCACAATAAAGCTTGCAAGTGCTGCTGATATTGGTGGTGTCATGATTCCTGCAAATGCTGCTGCATTTGGGCCAAATATCTGCTGAGAATATGCTCCTATTATAAAGGTAAGGGCTATTTTATTTATAGGTCCACCCATGTCAAATGCAAGCATTGCTCCAAGTATTGCCCCTAAAAGCACTGCATTTGTACCACTTATTTCAAGCAGCCAATTATCTAAAAATCCTTGAAGTGAGCTTATTGGTTGACCTATAAGTGCAACTAATAAGCCAGTTATAGCCATACCTACAAGAGGTATAAACATCATTGGTTTAAGCGTAACTATATATGGATGAAAAGGCACTTTTTTAAGTGCATCTACTACAAAACCTGCAATAAGTCCTGCTAATATTCCTCCTAAAAATCCAGCTCCTATTTCAGCTGCTACATATCCTCCTGCAAAACCTGGTGCAATTCCTGGTCTATCTGCTATTCCAAATGCAATATATGCGCCTATTATATGAGGTATAAAACCAAATATAGCATATCCTAATTTTTGCATGGGTTCCATTACATTTTCTAAGCCAAATCTACCAAATATAGTACCAAAAGCTATGAGCAGTCCTCCACCTACTATAAATGGAAGCATATAGGAAACTCCTGTCATTAAATATCTTCTAAGGTTTAATAGTTTTTCTTTCATGATCAAACCTCCATATTTAATGCTTCTTTTATTTCTTTTTCAGGATTCTTTATAGCTCTTGCTACAGTAATTTTTGATATATCTAAACCTTCAAATCTTTCCATTTTAGATATATTCATCTCTATTGCAAGTATAATAGCATCTGCCTCATCTATTTCCTTTTTTGAAAGTTCATTTTCTATTCCTATGGCCCCTTGAGTTTCAATCTTTATATCATGACCTAATTTTTTTGCAGCCTTTATAAGTTTTTCTTTTGCAATATATGTATGCGCAATACCTGTAGGGCATGCTGTTACAGCTACTATTTTCATATACATCGCTCCCTTAATCGTTTTCTAATTAATACCCACTATAGTATTTTGTAATCATTACAATCAAAGGCTTTTCAATACATAAGGCTCAATTTAGATTATGATTATCATAGTCTAAATTGAGCCTTAACTTTCACTATCCATACTTAACTTCATGGTGAAGGCGGCATCTTGCTTCATAGCTTTCTGTTGCACCTACGAGTATTGTGGGTTCATCATATCTTGCCGGCATGCCATCTATTAATCTTTGCGTTCTTGTTGCAGGTTGTCCACATACCATACATACTGCTGTAAGTTTATCTACAAATTCTGCTATTGCTAGAATTTCTGGGCTAGGTCCAAATGGTTCACCTCTAAAGTCCATATCAAGTCCTGCTACTATCACCCTGAGTCCTTTATTTGCAAGCTCCTTAACTATATCAACTATTCCTTCATCCATAAACTGTATTTCATCTACTCCTACTACTTCTGTATCATTTTCTAATAGATCTAATATCTCTTTTGAATTTGCTATGCAAATCCCCTCAATCTTATCTCCATTGTGACTTACTACATCTACCTTTGAATACCTATTATCTATTGCAGGTTTAAATACTTGCACCTTTTGTTTTGCTATTTTTGCTCTTCTAAGTCTCCTTATAAGTTCCTCACTTTTGCCACTATACATTGGCCCTATTGCTGCTTCTATATAGCCATGATCTTTTGGTCCATACATGTAAATTCCTCCATTACACCCGTAAATTTAAAAAATAAAGGCTAGAAGCTTTAACTTCTAACCTAAATATCCTTATATTACATTCCGTATTTCTTCTTGAATTTATCAACACGTCCGCCTTTATCAGCAAACTTTTGACGTCCTGTGTAGAATGGATGACATTCTGAACAAATTTCAACTTTTATCTCATCTTTTGTAGAACCAGTCTCAAACTCATTTCCACATGCACAATGTACCTTAACTGTTTTATATTCTGGATGGATTCCTTCTTTCATTAAAATCACCTCTTTCTGATACAACTTTTAATTTATAAAATTTATCTTTTTTCAGTTTTCAACTAATACATTATATCACAATTAATTAGTTTTTGTAAACCAATATTTTAAAATCTAATCCATATTATCATTATCACTATAAATGATAATAACATAATATTAGTTGCTCCAAATGACAAATTTATATGGCGTAATTTTTTAATTACCTTATAATCTTTTTCTATAAGTAACTTAAATATGATAAAAGCTATTATTAAATTTATTCCATAATCAATTATATAACCTATGTCAAAAATTTGCAAATATGATAACTCTATATCAAATAAAATATCCATTAGTGCTTTGGAAAATAGCCCTAAAAATACACAGGTAAATGCTAATATAAATATAGATATTGCACTTTTCTTTTGAGGTATTTTATCCACCTTTGAATGCCCAAAAAATATTTGTGAAAATTTAACAAATGAAATCATGGTACCTAAATTTAATAGATTTAGCATATTTACTTTTATACTACTAGCATATAATCCATGTTTTATTATAGATTTAGATATATAGCCATTAAATAAGGGGGCTCCTGTTATAGAAAATATACCCACAAGTATAAATATAGCTAGAATAGGTGAATCCCTAAAGACTCCCCTTATTTCTGTGACTCGTCTAGTCCCATACCTGTTTATGAGAATTCCTGCTGCCAAAAATAATAATGTTTTAAATATTGCATGATTAAATATATGAAGTATTCCTCCAAGTAAAAGTTCTCCTTCCATTGCAGATACTCCCATAAGCATTATACCTATTTGAGATATGGTATGAAATGCCAATATTTGTTTTATATCCTTTTGACTTAGGGCAAATAATACTCCTAAAAACCCTGTTAAAAAGCCTAATAAAAAGAAAAAATCATTTAATACATCCATATTAAACATCTGATTCATTCTAATAAATACATATAAGCCACTTTTTACAAGTAAGCCTGAAAGTAAGGCTGATATTCCAGATGGAGCTGCAGAATGTGCCCTGGGCAACCAGTTATAGACTGGAAATAGTGCTGATTTTACACCTACTGCTGCCATTATAAGTACATATGATAGCTTTATTATATTTGTATCTTTGAAAAATTCTATTTTGAATTTTATTATATCCATATTTAATGTTCCTGTAAATGAATACAAGAGTATTAGACCTAATAGATAAAAAAGTATACCTACTGAATTAAAGGCTAGATAATATAGTCCTGCCCTTACTGCAAATCCATCTTTTTTATAGACAATAAGTATGGTAGAAAGTATTGTAATTATATCTAATATAACAAATATATTAAACAAGTCATTACTAAGTAAAAGTGCTATAAAAGAGCCCTCTAAAAATAGTAAAAAGAATAAGAATTTATATTCATGACTTCTTTTATTGAAACTATAAAGTATTATAATTGACCAAATAAATATTGTAAGCGCTATAAAAACTATAGAGATATTATCTACTAATAAAGTGATTCCAATTGATTTATTCCATAAGCCTAAGGTAAATATATGAAGCCTTCCTAATTTCACAAAATAATCATAATAGATTATAAATAAGACAATCATAAGTATTTGAGATGCAAATGCTAAGTAATTGGCCTTTTTATTGTGAATAAGATAGATTATTAAACCTAAAAATATAGGTATAAATATTAGAAATATAGGTATGTTTTCCAAATTTATCCCTCCTTATCAAAAAGATCTTTCCAATTAAGTGTCCCATAATAATGAAATACCTTTATAGCAAGCATGAGTGATAGAGCTGTTATGCTTGCACCTATTACTATAGTTGTTATCATAAGTGCTTGAGGGATAGGATCTACTATTTTTTCTATATTACCATCAAGTATAGGTATTTCTCCACCTTCTGATCCTCCTATGCTTAAAAATAATAATATTATTGCTGCTTGTGCTATATTTAGGGAAATAATTGATTTTATTATTCCCTTACTAATTGCTAGTCCATAAAAACCTATTAATACTATTATGAATGAAAAAAGTATTTCTAATTTCACCTATTCACCTTCTTCCATAAATGTAGTAAATATTGTTATAAGCCCTGTTGAGACTTTTATCCCTATTAAAAAGTTAAGTAATAATAAAAATATAACCTTTATATTTATAGTCATATTTTTTGGTATGAAGTTTGTGAAAAAAGTTCCCCTTGTAAAGATACTTGCCATAGCTACTAATATTATTATAAAGAAGCTATACTTTTCTACCTTTACTAAAAAGGCTATATCTTCAAGTATTGGCACATCAATTATATAGGTTATAAGTATGGCTGTTGCAAGTATTGTACCTCCTTGAAAGCCACCTCCAGGTGACAGGTGTCCATTTATTATAACGTAAAATCCATACATGAGTATAAATGGAAAGAGTATTTTACAAATACATGTTAAAATTTCTGATTTTTTCATATTACATCATCATCCCTTTTAGATATGAATATAATACCAGATACAGTTACAAGTAAAAGTCCTGCTTCAAATAAGGAATCATAAAGCCTATAATCAAGGTATATAGAAGTTATAATATTTTTTGAACCAGTTTCTCTTAAGGCATTGTTAAACAAATAATTCTTGGTATAATTATCTACATCCAATTCTTCTAATATAGAAATAAAGCTTATAAATATTATTATGAGTAATATTATAGTTATACCTTTTTTAATCATATACCTCATCCTCTTCTATGAGCCTTACTTCTATATCTTCATAATTATTAGACATCATATTCAATCTATTTGAAATAATAGATACTGGATTTGCTTTAAAAATATATTTTTCATCTTCTTTGTATATAAATAAATCTACATTTCTAACTCTAAATATATTAAATGAAATATCTGATTTGCTTTTTACAAATGTTAATTTCAAATTATAATGCTCAGTTAGTTCCTTTAACATGACATATCCTATACCAGTCTTTTTTTCAACATTTAAAAACTCATCATCTACTTTTCCACTTACTACTATAAATTCTCTTTGTTTGGAAATTGCTATTATGAAGATTAGTGGGGTTATAGCACTTCCTATGGCAGCTTCAGCAAGGGCTAAATCTGGTGCCTTATAAAAGAAATAAAGAATGGCAGAAATAAGAGAAAAGACCGAGAAAAAGATAACTGCTTTTAAATTATCTTTTAGAACTATTACTGTAATAGCTATTATAATCAAAAAAATTTGAAGTAATATTATTATGTTCATATCTCTTCATCATCCTCTTTTGAAGGTATTCCATTTAAATATGCACTCCTTGCAATTATATGATTGCTAACTGGACCTGTTAAAAGCATAAAAATAAGGATTATAACAAGCCTTATAGATAATTCACTTAATCCTGATCTTATTATGAGTGCAAATATTATTGTTATGAATGCTACTGTATCTATATTGCTACTTGTAAGAAGTCTTGCATAAATATTTTTAAATTTATATATACCCAAAATACCAAAAAATATGAATATCCATGAAAGAATTAATAAAACATTTGATAAATAAGTAGATATCATTTTTGCCTACCTCCCCTGATCAAAAATCTTGAAATAAGGGTTATAGTTAAAAATCCTATTATTCCATATGATATAGCTATATCAAGTAACATAGGATTCTTTTCATATATAGCATAAACAGTTATTAAAAGGGTTACATTTGCTGAGATTAAATTAAGACACATGAGTCTGTCCCAAAGTGTAGGCCCTTTAACCATTTTAAGTAAAATTAAAAACATGGCAAGTATAAGAACTACCATTGTTATAATTAAAAACATATAAATCAATCCTTCGTTTTAAAAATTCTTTCAAATTTCTTTCTAATATTCTTTTCTACCTTTTTATCTTTATCAGCTCTTATATAAATAACAGTCAAATGGTTAGCATTTTTATCTACTGTTATAGTTCCAGGGGTTAAGGTTATAGAATTTGCAACAAGTGTTATAAGTAGTGGATCTTTTATATTTAATTTCAACTCTATTATTGAAGGATTGTATTCATTTTTTATGATGCTCTTTATCAAATCTATGGCTGATATATATATTTCAAAAATAAGTATGAAAAAGTACTTTATAATAGTAAAAACACCTGGAAAAGTAAATTCAAATCCTTTTTCACTATAAAGAATACCAAAAGATAAATATGTAACTATAAAAGATACTAATAATCCCCCTATAATATTAGAAATTTCTAAATTTAAGGTAAGTAGTAACCAAAACATAAAGAGTATAAGGAAAAGTTTAGGGTGAAATTTTTTCAATTATTTCACCTCTTTTAACTTTTCTTTTTCTATTTCCACTACTATATCTAAATATTCTCCATCATAATCTACATATGATTTATCTATTATACCTGCTATTAGATATAAATTCTCTTCATGTACATCATCATATAAGCCTTCATATAATGGCAGTTCTATATCATAATCTTTATCTATTTCTAAAAAATGTTTGAATTTCTTTATTGTACTTTTCTTTAAGTCATCTATTTTCGAATTAATTTCTATTCTTATATATGCACCTGAATTATCTATATTTAAATCGATGTTTGTAGCATTTTTCTTAAGCATTATTGAAGTAAGTGAGCAAACAATATTATATATATTTTCATTAAGCCTATTAAGCATGATTTTTCACCTCTTCCTTATATTATAAGTACCCTAAAATTAAAATATAAATTTTATTTTTAAAAAATTAATTTAATCTATTTTGCATTTCTCATCATTTCTATAAATTCAAAATTTGTCTTTGTATTCATTAATTTTTCTATTATCATTTCTGCTACATCTACAGTAGAAGTATTGCCTAGAGCTTTTCTTATACTCCATATTGTTTCAAGTTCTTTTTGTGATAATAATAAATCTTCTCTTCTTGTGCCAGATTTATTTATATCTATTGCTGGGAATATTCTCTTTTCAGATAATTTTCTATCTAAATGTACTTCCATATTTCCTGTGCCTTTAAACTCTTCAAATATTACATCATCCATTCTACTACCTGTATCAATTAAAGCTGTGGCAAGTATGGTAAGACTTCCACCATTTTCTATTTTTCTAGCTGCACCAAAAAAACTTTTAGGTTTATGAAGTGCTCCAGGGTCAAGTCCTCCTGATAATGTTCTACCTGTTGCAGGTATGATTAGGTTATATGCTCGAGCTAGTCTTGTTATACTATCTAGTAGTATTACTACATCTTTACCATGTTCTACTAATCTCTTTGCACGTTCAAGTACCATTTCTGCTACTTTTGTATGATGACGTGGAAGTTCATCAAATGTAGAATATGCTACATCTGCCTTTACAGAACGTTGCATATCTGTAACTTCTTCTGGTCTTTCATCTATTAATAATATTATGATTTCTACGTCCGGGTGATTCTTAGCAATGGCATTGGCAACCTTTTTTAAAAGTACAGTTTTACCTGCCTTTGGAGGTGCCACTATCATACCTCTTTGGCCTCTACCAATAGGTGCTATTAAATCTATTATTCTAGTTGAAAGTTCAGATGAATTTGTTTCAAGAGTCATTCTTTTAATAGGATAAATTGGGGTAAGAGTATCAAAGTTTGGTCTGTTTGTTGCGGTTTCTGGATCTAAGTCATTTATCTTCTTTACATATAATAGTGCATTATATTTTTCTCCAGCCTTTGCAGGTCTTGTTATACCAAAGACTTTATCTCCTGTTTTTATATTAAACCTTCTTATTTGAGAAGGTGATATATATATATCATCATCGCCTGATAAGTAGTTTTCACGCCTTAAAAATCCGTATCCTCCATCTGGATGAAGTTCAAGTATTCCTTGTACATGGTTTATTTCTTTAGAATTATCTATTTCATCAGATAATCTATCTGGTAGTTCTTTCTTTTGTTTCTCTTTTTGATTTAATTTTTCTATTTTTTCTAAATCTCCTGCTTTTAATAAATGATCTATAAGTTCAGATTTTCTATATTTGGTAACCGATTTTAAACCTACGTTTTTTGCCATAGATTTTAACTCATCTAATTTCATAGACTCTAAGTCAGATCGTTTCAAATGGACACCTCCGGAATTTTTATATGTAGTTTTTTAATTTGTTTGGGAAAAATTAAAAGAAATATACAGATAAGCATATATAGCTTATGATATCATTTAGTTGATATTAAGTCAATTAAATATTTTGAAAATTTGCTAGAATTAATAGTTTTAACTTATAAAAATAGAGATAATATAGCTTTTATACTATATTATCTCTATTTTTATTTATATATTAAGCCTTACCATGCTTCTTCATCAAATTAATTAATATATCATTTTTATCTAATTTGTGAATTGCTTCTACAAAGCGGATTGTTCCTGTTTTTGATCTCATTACTATGGAATGGGTGCTTGCTACATTGTTCCCTTTATATACTACACCTTTTAGTAAATCTCCATCACTTATTCCTGTTGCTGAAAAGAATGCTTCATCACCTTTTACTAAATCTTCTAGAGATAAACTTCTATCTATATCTTCATCTGTTAAATTTAAATCCCTACATCTTTGTAATTCTTCATCGCTTCTCACATTTAATCTTGCTACCATATCTCCACCCATTGCTTTTATGGCTGCTGCTGTTATTACTCCTTCTGGTGCTCCACCTATTCCCATTAATATATCTATTCCTGTATCATCAAAGCCTGTAGCTAAAGCTGCTGCTACGTCTCCTTCTCCAAATAGTTTTATCCTTGCACCTATTTGTCTGATTTCTCTAATTAAATCAAAATGTCTAGGTCTATCTTGTATTGTAACTGTTAAATCTGATATATCTTTGTTTAATGCTTTTGCTACTGCTTTTAGATTTTCTTCTACTCCCGCATCTAATTTGATTTTTCCTTTAGCTTTAGGTCCTACTACTATTTTTTCCATATATGTATCTGGTGCATGCAGTAAGCATCCCTTTGGTGCCATAGCTATTACTGCTATTGCATTTGGAAGTCCTTTTGCAACAAGTGTAGTACCATCTAATGGATCTACTGCTATATCTACTTCCATAGATTCATCACTTCCTGCTCCTATTTCTTCCCCTATAAATAGCATAGGTGCTTTATCTTTTTCTCCTTCACCTATAACTACAGTTCCCTTTACTTCTGCTAAGTTAAAGGCACCTCTCATACCATCTACCGCTGCTCCATCTGCTCCTATCTTGTCGCCTCTACCCATATATTTTGCTGATGCAAGTGCAGCTATTTCTGTCACTCTTACTAAAGAAAGTGCTAAATTTCTATCTAATTTCATATTATCCACCTCGTTTTTGTATTCTATTAATTTTTATCACTATGTTTGAATTAAGTCAACTTATTTCTTACATTTTTAGGTGTTTTTTTGTTATAATATAAATAAGACAATGGAGGGATTTAGACTAATGAAAAAAATCATGATTTTATTATCAGTATTTATTTTATCTATATCTATAATTGGATGTGAAGATAAAGAAAATACTGATGATAAAGAAAAGCAAAATCAACAAAAACAAGAAGAAAACAACACTTCCAAAGATGAAGAACAGAATAAAGATGATGAAAGTGATGAAAAAGAAAATACTAAGTCATATCTAGAAAAAACTATTACTACTAATGCAAGTGGAGAAAATGTTGTAACTAATCCAAATGATATACTAGTTATAGCAAATAAGGAAAGAAATCTTCCTTCAGATTATGAGCCTAGTGATTTAGTGGCACCTGATATACCTTTTGTATTTAAAGATAGTCCTGTTCGTTTCATGAGAGAAGTTGCTGCAAGTAATATAGAAAAATTGTTTGCTGCTGGAAATGATGCTGGTTTTAAGTTTTATGGAAGGTCTGGCTATAGATCATATGATATTCAAAAATCTCTATTTGATAGATATGTAGACGCAAAAGGCGAAGAAGCTGCAAATAAGTCTAGTGCAAGAGCTGGGCAAAGTGAACATCAAACAGGTCTTACTATGGATGTGACATCTCAAATTGTGGATTTACAACTTACAGAGTCTTATGGTGATACTCCTGATGGAATGTGGCTAGCTGAAAATGCTCATAAATTTGGATTTATTATAAGATATCCTAAGGGTAAGGAGTCTGTAACTGGTTACAGTTACGAACCATGGCACATTCGCTATGTAGGAATTGATACTGCAAAGAAAATATATGATTTAAATATAACTTTAGAAGAATATTTTAGGGATCACTATTAAGTGATCCCTATTTTAAAATATAAAAATAAGGATGCATATTTACATGTAAACTTTTATATTATATTTAAAGGACAACTTTTTGTGAAAAGCTTGTTAAAATTGGGTATAAATACTACAAACTAAAGCAATCTGGTAATATGTCAAGAGATAATTTCTAAGTAAAAGAAAAGAAACG
>NZ_JBQCYD010000013.1:0-58249 GCF_052088025.1 Senegalia sp. (in: firmicutes)
TCGTTTCTTTTCTTTTACTTAGAAATTATCTCTTGACATATTACCAGATTGCTTTGATTTTAATTATAAATAAAAACTAAAACTATTCATTTACTCTTTTATTCATAATCAACATACTTAATCCTGTAAATACAGTAATAACAATAAAATAAACAGTAAATCCCCCCATAATGAATCTATGATAGACATCTCTTTCAAATATAATTGTAGATATTGACATAATTATTAATACTATTAGAATTATATATAACATAGGAAGTATGTATTTTTTATTATATTCCTTTATATAATCCTCATCTATTTTATGAAAATTTGCCATATATTTTTTTGCTTTGTGTGAATATAGATGAAGCTTTGTTAAGTTATTTCTCACTTGTTTAATCATAAAAATAATCATTATTTCAATTGATATAAGCACTAGGTTAAATAACATATAAAAATCCCCCTCAAAAACAATTATATATAAATAATATCTGAATTACCAGTAATTTGGAATTAAAATATAAAAAACTAGAACAGCTTTAACCATTCTAGTTTTACTCCTATTTATCTTTAATTTTCAAAAAACTATCTTTATATATTAACAGCATAGATATAAAAAATAATAATACACCTGTTAGGCTGACGAAGAAGAAATCTCTAATTATATTATACGTTACACCATTAGTTCCTAATATAATAATGTGCGATACCATATATGATAAGGATAGAACCATTATTGGTATAGTTATTTTATTTATCTTATGATTTCTTCTATATATTAATGAAAAAATCATAAATATAATAAAAACAATCCCTGCTATGGTGAGATAATAATTCATAGCTAATCTTGGAAGAGTGACTGTATTTTCTTCAAAAGATTTACCGTAAATAAGTTTATCTATATTCCCATCTTGATTTACATAGTATACTGCATCAACATTGTTTTCTTCTATCTTTATTACAGCATTCTTTACTTCTCCTTCATCTAATATATTGCTTAAATAAGTTCTCCAACTAACAATATCATATTGAGTTTCTCCTCCATATTCAAACTTCCTAATTTCATAATTAGATACCTCTTCACTAAATCCTATAAATAATTTCCCATCATCTTCTTCTATAGATTGAATAGCCTTGGGATAAATTATAGGTATGGGTTTTGTTAGCTTTTCAAAAGTTACAAACAAAATTAAAGAAACAATAAGTGCTGCTAAAATCCCTATATAAATATTTCTTTTTTTAAGTTTTCTTTTTATTTTTTTTAAGGGAATTAATTCTATATCCTTTTTAGCTTCATATCCTACACCATTTGCTCTTAATTCTTCATATTCATCCCTACATTTTTTACAATTTTCTATGTGTTCATCTACAAGTTTTACTGTATCTTCACTTGCTAAATCTTCTGCTACTAATGGTAGTAAATCCTCTATTACATCACAAGTTAATTTCATGATTTATCCTCCAATTCTTTTAGAATTTTCTTTCTTGCCCTGTGGAAAGTGACACAAGCCCAATTATCAGTTTTTCCAAATATATTCCCTATTTCCTTAAAACTTAAACCAGAATCAACTCTCAATCTAAAAACTTGTTCATAGGGCTCTTTAAGTGAAGAATTAATTATATTATTTATTTCTATGAATTCTTCTTTTAATACTATCTCTTTTTCAAAGAAATTGCCTCCTTTTTTTTCTATAATATCATCTAAATCTTTAGCATTATCCAGTTTTTTGTTTTTTCTTAAATATGAAAAATATTCATTTTTTGCAATTTGACATAACCATATTCTAAGCTTGGCATCTCCTCTAAATTTATCTATTGCTTTAATTGCTTTTAAGAAAGTTTCAGAAGTTATATCTTCTGCTATATATTTATCTTTAGATAAACTTAATATATAATAATATACATCTTTAAAATAAATTTGGTATATCTTTTCAAATTCTTCACTTGTCACTTTTTCACCTCCTTATATATAAGACGGATAAATCATTAAAATCTTACAATGTTTTTTAAAATGTAATAGTAAAAAACTAGAATAGTTTTACCCATTCTAGTTTCCTACTTCTTCTTATCCTTCACTTTTTTAAGTCTAAAAAAATCTTCTCTTTCTTTTTCTTCTAATGTTTCTTCTATATATTTTATTTGTTTTTTATATTTTGGTATTTGTATTTTATCTAGGGCGTTGGCTCTTTTTTGGGTTCTTTGTATTTCTGTTGCTAGTTTAAATACTGAGTTTTCTATTTCTGCTAATCTATATATTAGATATTTTATATTTTGAAAATCTACTACTGCTGTATCCAGTGCTGGGTTTGATCTGAATATTCCATATTGAGCTTTAAAATCTTTTTTATCGTATTTAACTTGTGGAATCTCTACTCCCATTACACTACGAAGGAGTATTTCAAAATCATCTTCTTTATTTATAGAAAGTGCAATCTCTTCTACACTATTTACACCCATTGTTACATTTGCATCTTGAAGTGCCTGGTATGAATCACTAAATGTAGTTCTGATTTGTCCTTGAACTTCTTTGGCTTCATCTATTAAATTCATCATCTCGCCTATTAATATGGTTCTCTTTTTATCTAATAAATCATAGCCTTTTTTAGCTAAATTCTCTGATTTTTGGGATTTCATTAAATTGCTTTTTGTTGGAACAATTTTTTTAGCCATATTATTCCTTCCTTTTGTAATGCGCGTACTTATCTATTAACTTTGGATCTATTCTATCTAATTCATTTTCAGGTAATATAGCAAGTATCTCCCAAGCTAAATTTAGTGTTTCTTCTATAGATCTATTTTCATCATGTCCTTGTTTTAAAAATCTACCTTCAAATTCTCGTCCAAATTTCATATATTTTTTATCACTATCAGATAGGTCATCTTCTCCTATGATTTGTGCAAGTTCTCTGATCTCTACAACTTGCGAGTATGAAGAAAATAGTTGATTTGAAACATCTGGATGATCTTCTCTAGTATAACCTTCACCTATACCATCTTTCATAAGTCTTGAAAGTGATGATAATATATCTACTGGAGGATATATATCTTTTGTATCTAAATCCCTAGCTAAAACTATTTGTCCTTCAGTGATATATCCTGTTAAGTCAGGGATAGGATGAGTTATATCATCATTTGGCATAGTTAGTATTGGTAAAAATGTAATAGAACCATCTCTATCTTCAAGCATTCCTGCCCTTTCATAAAGGGAAGCTAAATCAGAATAGAGATATCCTGGATATCCTTTTCTACTTGGAACTTCCTCTCTTGCTGATGAAATCTGTCTAAGTCCTTCACTATAGCTTGTTATATCTGTCATTATGACTAGTATTTCCATATTTTCTTCAAATGCTAAATATTCTGCTGCAGTAAGTGCACATCTTGGTGTTGTAGTTCTTTCTGCTATGGGATCATCTGCATAATTTATATACATTACTACATTATCAAGTACTCCTGATTCTTCAAAGCTTCTTATAAAGAAGTTTGCATCATCATGCTTTGAGCCAATGCTTGCAAAAACTATAGCAAATTCCTTGTCACTCTCAGAGCTTATCTTAGCTTGTTTCACTATTTGCGCTGCAAGTTCATTGTGACTTAGTCCATTGCCTGAAAATATAGGTAGTTTTTGTCCTCTTATAAGTGTGGTTAGGCAATCTATGGAAGATATACCTGTTTGTATGAAGTTTCTTGGATACTGTCTTGCTACTGGATTTATTGGTCTACCATTTATATTGTGGCTTTTACCTGTATAAATATCTCCTCCACCATCTATAGGACGCCCTAATCCATTAAACACTCTTCCCATTATATCTTTTGATAGTTTTAGAGTAAAAGGTTTACCTGTAAATTTAATTTTTGTATCTTCTGTACTCATTCCTGATGTTGTTTCAAATACTTGAGCTATAATATTTTCTTCTTCTATCTTTATAACTTTTCCAGTTTTATATTCATTATCTCCAGTTTCTATATTTATAAGTTCACCATATCCTACACCTTCTATGGCTTCTAAGGATATGAGTGGTCCATCTATAGTTTTGAGTCCTATATAAGATTTTTTCATTATTAAATCACATCCTCATTGCCATCATCTTTGTATTTTGAAATTAAATTAGTATAGTAGGATTTAATTTTTTCTTCTAAGTCATCTATTTTTTCTAGTTGATCGTTAGGAATATTGTATTTCATCTTTGTTACTTCACTAAATAAATCATCATTTTTTACTTGCGATATTGCAATACCTTCTTTTATAGCCTTGTTACTCATACTATATAAATACTCTATTACTTCAAGCATCTTGTATTGTTTTTTAAGTGGCACGTAAGTATCTTCTTTATGAAATGCATTTTGTTGCAAGAATCCATTTCTTATAACCTTAGCTATTTCTAAAACTAATCTTTGATCATCAGGTAGCACATCTTCTCCTACTAGTGAAACTATATCCTTTAATTTATCTTCTTCTTGTAATAAACTAAGCATTCTGTTTCTAAGTTTAAATACATCTTCATCTACATTTTCTCTGTACCATTCATCTAATACTTTTATATATCCACTATAACTTTCAAGCCAGTTTACAGCAGGATAATGCCTTGAATATGCAAGATCCTTATCTAATGCTAAAAATACATTGACAAATCTCTTAGTGTTTTCAGTTACAGGCTCAGAAAAATCTCCACCTGCAGGTGAAACAGCGCCTATTATAGTTACAGAACCTTCTTTGTTATTTAATGTATCTACATATCCGCCTCTTTCATAGAATTCTGCAAGTCTTGTTGGAAGATAAGCTGGATATCCTTCTTCTGCTGGCATCTCTTCAAGTCTTCCAGATATTTCACGAAGTGCTTCTGCCCAACGGGATGTAGAATCTGCCATTATTGCAACGTGATATCCCATATCTCTAAAATATTCTGCCATTGTAATACCTGTATAAATACTTGCTTCTCTTGCTGCAACAGGCATATTTGAAGTATTTGCTATAAGTATTGTTCTTTGCATTATAGGTTTTCCACTTTTTGGATCAATTAATTGTGGAAAGTCCTCTAATACTTCAGTCATTTCATTTCCTCTTTCTCCACAACCTACATATACTATGATATCTGCATCAGACCATTTGGCAAGTTGATGTTGAGTCATTGTTTTTCCTGTACCAAATCCACCTGGTATTGCTGCTGTACCACCTTTTGCTATGGGAAAAAATATATCTATTACTCTTTGACCTGTAACAAGTGGCATTTCTATTTGTCTTCTTTTCATTACTGGACGTGAATTCCTAACTGGCCAGTATTGATACATCTTTATATCATGTTCAATTCCTTTTTGATCTTTTAATACAAGTAAAGTTTCTTCTATATTGTATTTTCCACTCTTTTTTACATCTATTACTTGACCATTTATTTTGGGAGGTATCATTACTTTATGAGTTACAAGGGAAGTTTCCTCTACCTCTGCAAATATCTCTCCCGCCTTTAATACCTGTCCCTTTTCTACTAATATTTTAACATCCCACAGCTTTTCTTCATCAATAGATAAAAGACCTATTCCTTCAGGTATGAAGTTTTTTTCAATTTCATTTATTTTTTTAAGAGGCCTTTGAATACCATCAAACATATTTCCAATCATTCCAGGGCCTAGTTTTAGTGACAAGGGTCTCCCTGTAGGATATATCTTTTCATCCAGTGTTAAGCCTTCTGTTTCCTCATATATTTGAACGGTTCCAATATTGCCATCTAAAGATATTACTTCGCCAATTAATTTCTTCTTTCCCACTGTAACCATTTCTCTCATCTTGAAATTGCTCATGAATTTACCTTTTATAACAGGACCATTTATCTGAGTTATTATACCTTCTTTACCTTCCATTTTCTTCACCTACTTTATCAACTGTCTCATAAAACATATTTCCTATATATCCTTTGTTTTCATTCAGCTTTTCTAAAAGGCTAATATCTAAACTTATTTTATTGTTTTTATCTACTAATATTGCTCCACCGATTATAAGCTCCTCTGATTCAATTATACTTATATTTTCTTCTTTAAAGCCATTTTCTTTGACAATATCTTTAATATAATCTTTATTGTTTTTTATATCTGATTTTGAAACTTGAATTTCTAAAGTGTTTTTATTCTTTAATTCACACAAGCCTTTTTCAAGACTTTTTTTAAGATAATCCTTATAATCACTACTATTTGCGAATTCTTCTAATTGATTTTTTATATCTTCAATAATATTAGTAAAAAGTTGATTTTTTTTGAGCATTATATCTCTTCTAACTTGACTTATTTTTTGAGATATTTTTTTTGAGCTTTTTTCTTTTATTATATCTATCTTTTTTTCTGCATATTGTCTGTTTTGTCTTTCTATTTTTTCCCTATGTTTATCCATTTGTTCTTTATTATGCGCTTCTATTTTTTTCATTTTTTCATCTTGTATTTCTTTTATATCTTCAAAAACATGCTTTGAAAAAAGATTTAATTTTTCTTCAATGGTTATCAAACTTTCACCACCCTAAATTTTTATTCCTATAGATTCATTTATATATTTGCTTATGAAATTTTCCTTACTTGAATATCCATATCTATCGGGTATAGTAACTATAAGATGATTGTTTTCTTCTATTCTTATTTCCATCACCTTATCCATTACTTTTTCTTGTATCTTTTCCGTTATTATTATAATTCCTATGTTTTCATTCTTTATTGCTAAATTTAGCTCCTTTAATATTTCATCTTTTTCATTTACTATTACTCCATCAATCCCTGCAAGTCTCATTGCAAGAAATGTATCTCTATTATCACTTATTAAAAATGATTTCATCTTTATCACCTATACAAAGAGTATAAATATAGATACAATCAATCCATATATTGCAACGCCTTCTGCAAGTCCAACAAATATAAGTGTTTTACCAAGTATTGATGGATCTTCAGATACTGCTCCAAGTGCGGATGAACCTACAGCTCCAACTGCATATCCAGCACCAATTGCTGCAAGTCCTGTTGAAAGTGCTGCACCGATATACTGTAATCCTCCATTAGCAGCTTCTGCTCCCTCTGCAGCAGCTCTTACTGCATCTGGCACTAATATTACAAGTGAAGCTAACAAAAGTGGTACAAATGTAAACAAATTAACCTTCAAAGCTTTACTTAATTTGAATTTTGCTTCCTGTCCCTCTTTACCTATAAGATATACACCTGTTCCAATGGTCGCAAGTACTAAAAGCGTTGTCATAGCTAATATTAAAATAATCATCATTACCTCTCCTTTTTATTGGTTCTCTTTTTCTATTTTAAAAGGTCTGTAAATTCTGCCTTCTCCTCTATAAAACTTACTAAATAATTCGTAATATTCAAGCCTAAGTGCTTGTATTCCAACTATCAATCCTTCTAGGGCTATTATCACTATATTTCCAACAGTCAAAACCACTATGCTAAAGAATACATTATCAATTAACTCAGATATGACCTGAAATGCCATGAATAATCCTACATGCGTAAGTGCAAATGCTCCAATTCTTATAAATGAAAGTGTACTACTAATCATACTAAGTAATGTTTCAATTATTTCAAATGAGCTTTCTATGTAGTATGACGATACATCTTCACTATACAAGGGTCTTTTTGAAAATATAAGATTGGTTAATGGCTCTCTTACAATCATTATAGCAATAAATAAAAGTAAAATTAACATGCCTAAAAATAAGGGTATAGCTGGTAGCTTTATGATATTTTGTGCTATAAGATACAATATCAATGCATAAAATAATGCTCCCACTATTCCATTTTTACCAAACAATGCATCCTTATATTCCCTTAATTTGATCCCATTTATTATGTTAAATGTAAAAGAGATATATGTTAAAATTATACCAGCTAATACAGAAGATATTAAAATAGTTTGAATATTTTCAAATGGACTAATCAGTATGGCGGGAAGAATTTCCTCAAATCCAAACACACTACCATAAAGCACACCAAAGATCATTGAGCTTATTCCAACCCTAGAAATAAGTTTAGCAAATTTACTTCCATTCTTACGTGCTAAAAACATTCCTCCTAAAAATATTACAAGTCCCTGACCTACATCTCCAAACATAGCTCCAAAAAACAGCATATATGTTATTGCTAAAAGTGATGTTGGATCTATCTCATTATATGAAGGAGTTGCATACATCTCTATAAGGTATTCAAATGGAGATAATAGCCAATTATTCTTTAGTTTTGTAGGTGGATTTAAGACGGTTGTTAAATCTTCCTGATTTTCATAGTGAATTGTTAGATCTTTAATATCTTTAATCTTATCTTCAAATTCATTTATACAATTTGTAGGAATCCATGCTGATAAATAAAATAAATGCCTTGTTGCAACCATCAATTTCTTAAGTTCATTTACTCTCTCTTGAATTTTAAATATAGTATAGCATTTTTCTATTCTTTCTTTGTTGTCTGCTTTAAGTTTATCTAATTCATTTTTTATCTTTTGTAGTTCTTTATGTCTCTCTTTTTTATCTTCTTCTAACTTTTTGATTATATCTATTGGTTTACCTTTAAAGCCTTTTTTTATTTCTAATTTTTTAAAATTTAAAGACCTCAAAATTCTTTCTGTTTCAATCCCTAAATCAACTGGATATATTACTAAATATACTTCATCTCGATTTACAGTTCCTTCATGTATTACAATTGCTGGTATGTTTTCGTAATTTCTTTTTACTTTTATTCTATTTTCTTTGGTCAATGAACCAAAATAATAATTAAACTTTTCCATATTATCTAGATCTTCTATGTTTATATCTATATTTTCAATCAGTTTAAATCTTTCTATAGATTTCTCTGCTTCATATATTTCTTCTTGTAACTGATTTTGTTTTTTAACTATCGGTGAAAATTCTTTATATAAAGCATTTATGCTTTCTTCCATTTTTTCTAGCTTAATATCTTGCTTTAAATATTCTTTCTTTATCTTGAATTTATGATTATATGCATTTTCTATAATCTTCATTTTCTCTAAAGATTCCCTATAACTTTCGCTTAGTTCTAAAGGGTGAACACTAGCCATCCCAGCTAGACTATCTACATTTCTCTCTGTTACATCTAGATTAAATCTACTTTGTTTTATTTCGTTTAAGGCACTTACAACATCTAAATTTCCTGAAAGAATGATTTTCCTTGCTACATTATCTACATCCTTTATTGAACCTACAAGGTTTAACATAGACATTTTCTCTATAGCCATTTATTTCACCTCCTTGTGAATTTTTCTTATAATATATTTATTTATTTCATCTTTATCCAAATCATATCTCACACCTTCAGTAATAGATATAATATCCCTTATTTCATATTCTAAAAGATGTATGTAACTTATTGAAACCATTAAATCCATATTGCCTTCATGAAAATAATTTAAAAATCTACCATACATATATGATTCAAGTTTTATTTCCATATATAAATCTATATTCTTCTTATCTTTAAATAAAAAATCATATGGGGTTTTTGCAATCAAATCTATGAATTCATCTTCTGTTTTAGCATAGGTAAGTTTTTTGATTAAATCATAGTTAATCCTTTTTCCACCCTTTATTGCATAGTTAACAAGTTCTTCAGAAGAAAGATTAAAAAACTTACTTCCTCTATAAATCCATTCTATATTTAAGAGATCTATATTTATACCTAGTATATCTTCTAATTCTTCTCTATCAGATTTTTTTAAAGCTTGTACTTGTTCATATAGTTTTTTAAAATAAAGCCTATCTAAATTCATTTCAAAATAAAACATCAATCTATCTTTTTCTTCTTCTAAGTAAGGATAGAGAATATCATAATATATTGTTCCCTTTAAATTCCCTACTAGTTCCTTTGTAGTTTTAGATTTCATTAAGCTTTCATGATCTATGGTGCTATAAGGTCCTTTATAAAGAATCAGATCTTTTATAGAATCTAGATCTTCACCTCTTGAAATAGTTCTCAAATAAAGTTTTAGATCTTCTATTTCAAATTTATTAAATAAGGTTTTGATTATTTTTCTGTAATCACCTATAAAAAAATGAATTAATTTTTCATGTTGTTTTATCATATATTTTTTTAAATATAGTTCTAATTCATCCCTATATATGTCTTTTGTATCTATACCTTTAAAAGCTTTCTTATAACCTGTATTAGTTTTTAGATATTCTATGATTTCAGATACACTATTTTTTTCTATTAAATTTATATAGTCATCTAAATTAAGCATCTTGCGTTTTAAGGCTCTAACTTTAGTGTTTATAGCAGCAAATTTTGTGACACTACCCAAATTATATTCACTCCTTATATAAAGGCTATAATTGTAATATTTTACTTATAGATTCTTTAATCATCTCATTCTTTTTATTCATATATATTTTTTCAATGCCTTTAATTGTGCTTTCTTTTTTCAATTCTAATTCTATTATTTTTTGCTTTGTTTCTTTTTTTATTTCTTGTTTTTGTTCTTGTATTCTTTCATCAGCTTTTTCTTGTTCTTTTCTTTCAATATCTTCAAAATATTTCCTAAGATTTCTTTGCTTATCTTCTATAAGTTCTTTGGAGTTTTTTTCTAAATCTATAGCTTCTTTATCAATGTCAATTATTTTCTTTATAATTTCCTCCATTTTTTCACCTCTAATCCTTTTAGATGTCCTAACTATTATTATATTCCTTTAAAATCTTAAGTCAACTATATAGTAGTGAAATAGCTAAACAAAGTTAAAAAGACTCAAAATAACTTAAGCCTTTTTAACTATAATATAAATTGAATCTTCATATTCCATTTCAGTATAATAATCTACATCTACAACCTTAAACTTTTTACTAAATAATTCTAAAAGTTCACCTTTTTCATAATACACAAATTTCAAACCTTCTACTATTTCTTCTGAATTACCTTTCCAAAAACTATGCAGTGCCAGTCCACCCTCATTTAATATATTGTATTGTCTATTTATAGATTCTTTTAATTCCTCTTTATCTAAATGAATGAGTACCTTGTTTGAATAAATCCCATCAAATTTTTTATCTGTCTTTAATGTTTTAGCATCTAATAATAAAAGTTCTATATCTTTATTTTCTTCACTATATAAATCTAAAAAAGCTTTTGATTTATCAGAACCTACTACTTTATAGCATTTTTTTAATTCATCCAAATCTTTTCCAGGACCCATTCCAAGTTCTAAGACAAAAGAATCCTTTTTTAAATGTTTTTTAAATATATTTACAAGATAAGTTCCATCTATTCCTTCTGCCATTTTTATATATTCTTTAGCATTTCTAATACTATCAAAATAATCCATAACATCGCTCCATTCCTTAGCATATCATATAAATCAATTTATTATTAATTTATACCCAAAAAACTCAGGAAACTTCCTGAGTTTTTTAGATTATTTATTTCTTTGATTTTAAAGTATTTTGAGATTTAGCATATGCATTTGATAATTGATTACTTGGTGCATCATAAGGATTTTCCCATCCCTTTTTTACAGCAAGTTCTGTAATAGCAGAATGTCCTGTGACTATTTGATTTAAACTAGCTCCATACATTGGCTCTGAGTTCTGGAGTAGCACAAGTAAGCGTAGCATTAAGATATGCATCTGCAGCACCTTTTCCACCAGCTAACATATTGTTAATTATTACTTCATCATTAATATCTGTACCATTTTTAACCATATTATTTAATATAGAACTCATATTATTTTACCTCCTGAGTGGACGCAATATTATTTTCATTTATAAATTGTTGAATACCTTGTATTCTACCTTCCATGGCAAGTATTGAAGAATCTGCTACTTTTTGTAGATCTTGATCACCAATTAAATTTTTAACTGCCTTAGACATTGCTAAACCATCTTTTTCTAATTTTAATAATCCAGTTAAAGATAATAGTTCTGAATCAGCTAATTTCCTCATGTTTTTACCTCCATTTTTTTTGGATTCCTAATTATTGTGTGTAATAATTAAGAATTATAACCATGAAATTTTAGCCATTTTAATATCTTTATTTTTTTGCTCCATCTATTTCTTCAGCCAAATCATTTAAATATATCCATCTTTCCATCTTATCTTCTAATTTCTTATCCAATATTTTCTTTTCATTTAAAAGTTCTTCAAGTAAGACATAATCTGATTTAGTTTCATTTACTTTTTTCTCAATTTCTTCTATTTGCTTTTCTAGACTTGCTATAATTTCATCTATTTCTTCATATTCTTTCTTTTCATTATAAGAAAATTTTAATTTAGTGTTTTTAGGCTTTTGACTTTCTAGATTAGATTTTTTTTCTTTATTTTCTTTTTCAAATAAAGTGTTTACCTTTTGATCATTTTCTTTTTTAAATGCACTATAATTTCCTGTATGTTCTATTATTTCACAATTACCCCTAAATTCAAATAATTTTTCTGCCATCTTATCCAAGAAATATCTATCATGTGATACTGAAATTACAGCTCCTTTAAAGTTTTCTAAATAATCCTCTAATATTCTTAAGGTTTCTATATCCAAATCATTAGTAGGTTCATCTAAAAGCAGTACATTAGGTGTTTCCATAAGTACCCTTAAAAGGTGCAATCTCCTTTTTTCTCCTCCAGATAGTTTAGATATATAAGACCATTGTAAATCTTTTGGAAATAGGAAGTTCTCCATCATTTGAGACGCAGTTATTTTATCTCCATTAGCAGTTTCTATATATTCTGCACCCTTTTTTATATATTCAATAGCGCGAAGAGATTCATCTATATGATATGTTTCTTGTGAAAACATACCTATTTTCACAGTTTCCCCCACTTCTACATTACCACTATCTGCATTCTTTATACCAGCTATTATATTTAAGAGAGTAGATTTACCTATACCGTTTGGACCTATGATTCCCAATCTATCATCTCTTAAAACTGTATAAGAAAAGTTTTGTATTAATTTGTTATCACCATAAGACTTGGATATATTATCTAATACTATTATCTTTTTACCAAGCCTTCTTGTTCCAACTGATATATCTATATTTTCTTTGTTCAAATCAATTTCACTTTCTTTTAAATTCTCAAATCTTTGAATCCTAGCTTTTTGTTTGGTAGTCCTAGCTTTTGCCCCTGTCCTCATCCATTTTAGTTCATTGTTATATAATCTCTTTCTTTTTCCTTCTTCCTTTTCTAATAGTTCTTCTCTTTCTATTTTCTTTTCTAAAAAATAATTGTAATTTCCCATATATTCATAAATATTAGTATTATCTAGCTCTATTATCTTATTTGTTATTCTATCTAAAAAGTACCTATCATGGGTTATCATGAGTAATGCACCTTTTCTGCTTTTTAAATACTCTTCTAAATAATCTATTGATTCATTATCTAGATGGTTTGTAGGTTCATCTAATATAAGTAAATCACATGGCTTGATTAGAGCACTGGCAAGGGCTATTCTTTTTCTTTGTCCTCCTGATAAATTATCCACCTTTCTAGTAAAATCACTTATACCAAGTTTAGTTAGCATCTCCTTTGCTTCAGCTTCGAGATTCCATGCATTTTGCATATCCATTTTAGCAGATAATTTTATTATTCTTTCATTTTTAGTATTCTTATCTTCTATAGCTTCATTATATTCTCTTATAGTTTTCATGATTTCATTGTTACCATAAAAAACTTGCTCTAATATAGTAGCATTTTCTTTAAAATGTGGATTTTGACTCAAATATTCTATTTTCAGATCATTTCTTTTTATGATCCTTCCACTATCAGGAACAACATTTTCTGTAATTATTTTAAGTAAGGTTGATTTTCCTGTTCCGTTTATGCCAATTAGACCTATTTTGTCTTCTTCATTTATACCAAAAGTTATATTATTAAATAATTCCTTTTCAGAGTACCTTTTAGATATATTTTCTATAGTTAATAAATTCAATTTCTTCACCTCTTAATTGTTTCTATATATATTATATCATCTAAATCCTAAAAACCAAAAAGTCTAAACAAGGTTAAGAATGGAACATAAAATATATTATTTAAAAACACATCTAATATTACAAAAAACACAGGATATGCTAAAAAGGATAAGTCACTTCCTTTGATTTTACCCTCTCTATAAAATACAAAAGTAGCAATAGTAGTAAGGATATTTGTTATGATTGGTCCAATTATTCTATATATATTGCTATAGAAGAATGCTGGATAATATACTTCATTACCTTT
The DNA here is from genome assembly GCF_052088025.1 of Senegalia sp. (in: firmicutes). NCBI lineage: Bacteria > Bacillati > Bacillota > Clostridia > Eubacteriales > Clostridiaceae > Senegalia > Senegalia sp. (in: firmicutes). The sequence continues at coordinate 14,169 of NZ_JBQCYD010000013.1, forward strand.
TGTGAAATATACAAATCTAAATGCTATAATATTTGTAATAATATAAATTCCTATCATTCCTAAAATTTTAACCTTATCCTTACTATCTCCACTATTAAAATAAGTAAAAAAGAATATAGCCAGAGGAACTACCATAAAGAAAAGTAATATAAGTCCCCTTATAACTGTATACATTATAGAAATAAGTGGTATAACTACTACCTTTGAAAGAACTGACATATAATCTTCTTTTATTACACTTTCTCTATCAATCATATCCTTAGCATCACTAAAAATCCTTAAATCATATTCATTTGATACTATTTCACTAAATACTATATATTTATTATTATTTATTTCAGATACTGCAATTTTACTTGAGTATTTATCAGTAGTTGAGATGAAAGTATTATCAACTATTTCTCCATCTTCATTTAATCTAATATCAAAAATATCGTTTTTTTCAGAAGAAAAATTATTATTACCATTTTCTCCAGAACCTAATATATGGATATTATTATCTTCTACATATGTTTCTATATCTGAATCTAAATTTTCAATATTATACTCTCTTAAATCATAATCATTCTTTTTAATCTTATTGGTTAGCTTATCAATTTGAATGTTTTTTATCTCATTTATTCTAATACCTTTCTGATTGATTCTTAGAATATATGAAATACTTAACTTACCATCTAAATTATCAATATTTATATCTTTTATACTATAACCTGAATATTTATTTACATCTTCTAAAACTATTTTTTCACCATTATTTTTTAAAGGATAAAATGTAATTAATTCGCTTTCAACACCTTGATTTTCTATTGCAATTATATATTCACCTTTTTCATCAGCAGTATAATATGCACTTTTTATATTTTCAGTATTATCTTTTTCATATATGTTTTCTATTTTTTCATTTTCTATTTTTGACACACTTATCTTTTCATCATTGCTTATAGTAATATATATATATCTTCACCTTGTTCTTCTACCGTTAGATAGTTTACATCATCTATTATTTTAATAGGTTCGATAAATTTATTTGAGTCAAATTTAGATAAATATACGTTTTTTTCATAGAGATAAATATAATTATTCTTTACCAAATATGATTGATTTACCTTTTCAAATTCAAAGTTTGAAATCTCATTGCTGCCAGTCTCATCTATACTACCATCTTTGTTTATTATATTGAATTTTAAGATGTTTTTTGATTCTACATTTAAATTAAGTAATTTTTCATCTAAAGATGATAATTTAAAATCTCTATCCTTTGTTTTACCAAGCTTAAAGTCTTGACTCCAATCATCTGTAAAGCTAAGATTTCGAATGTTTAAAAGATTGAAAAAATGGATAGACAGCATTACCACAACTAATACTAATATAATTATAATTGTTCTAAAATATACTTTGTTTTTCATTTTATCCCCCGATTTCTTTGATTTTTAATTATCATTTAATTTTATCACATTTTGATTTTAAAATATATCAGAATATTGTGAAGAAAATAAAATAATTTGCTTTTAAAATTTATATTTATCTTAAATTATTGATATTCTTTAAAAAATATATAAAGTTATCAAATAATGTGATATACTTAAGCTTAATGCAAAACTATATGTAGAGGATGATAATTAAATTGATACAAGTAACTAATGTAAGTTTAAGATATGGGGATCAAAAACTTTTTAATGATGTAAATTTAAAGTTTAACCCTGGAAATTGTTATGGAATTATAGGTGCTAATGGAGCTGGTAAATCTACTTTTTTAAAGATTTTATCAGGTGAAATAGAAGCTAATACTGGAGATGTAGGCATTCCAAAAGATGCTAGAATGAGTGTTTTAAAGCAAGATCATAATATATATGACGATTATTCTGTTCTAGAAACAGTTATAATGGGTAATTCTAGACTTTATGAAATAATGAAAGAAAAAGATGCTATATATATGAAAGAAGATTTTTCAGATGCAGATGGTATAAAAGCATCAGAACTAGAAGGAGAATTTGCTGAATTGAATGGTTGGGAAGCAGAAGCTGAAGCTTCATCACTACTTCAAGGACTAGGAATACCAACTGACATGCATGAGAGGAAAATGAATGAGCTAACAGGTTCAGAAAAAGTAAAGGTCATTTTATCACAAGCATTATTTGGTAAACCAGAAATTTTGATACTAGATGAGCCTACTAACAACTTAGATATTAAATCTATAAATTGGTTAGAAGATTTTTTAATAGATTTTGAAGGTACAGTTTTAGTTGTATCTCATGATAGGCATTTCTTGAATACCGTATGTACTCATATATGCGATATAGATTTTGGTAAAATTAAATTATTTGTAGGTAATTATGATTTTTGGTATGAATCTAGCCAATTAGCCCAAAGCATGATGAAAGATCAAAATAAGAAAAAAGAAGAAAAAGTAAAAGAGTTACAAGCATTTATTACTCGATTTAGTGCCAATGCATCTAAATCTAAACAAGCTACTTCTCGTAAAAAATTACTTGAAAAAATAACTATAGATGATATAGCTCCTTCTAATAGAAAATATCCTTTTGTTGGATTTAAACCTGAAAGAGAAGTTGGAAATGATATCTTGATGGTAGAAGATTTAAATAAAACTATTGATGGTGAAGTTATATTAAAAGATGTGAACTTCACTGTAAATAAAGGAGATAAGATAGCTTTTGTTGGAGATGAAATTTCTATAACCACATTGTTTAAGATATTGATGGAAGAAGATGAAGCTGATAGTGGAAGCTTTAAATGGGGAGTAACTATAACAAAATCATATTTTCCAAATGATAATTCAGAGTTCTTCAATGATGTAGATTTGAACTTAGTTGATTGGATGAGACAATTTTCTGAAGATCAATCAGAAAGCTATTTAAGAGGCTTTTTAGGAAGAATGCTTTTCTCAGGTGAAGAAGCCCTAAAGAAGGCTAAGGTACTTTCAGGTGGAGAAAAAGTGAGATGCATGCTATCTAAGATGATGCTTAGTAGTGCCAATGTATTGATACTTGATCAACCTACCAACCATTTAGACCTTGAATCAATCACAGCAGTAAATAATGGTTTAAGAGATTATAAATCAAATATATTATTCACATCACATGACCACCAATTTATCGATACAGTAGCAAATAGAATAATAAAAGTAACTAAAGAAGGCATTATTGATAAAATGATGACTTATGATGAATTTTTGAAAAAAATAGGATAAACAAAAGGGATATATTCAGCTGAATATATCCCTTTTATTATTACTATAAAAGCTTATGCATTTTTTAATTTCTCTGCTACTTCTTTTGCAAAATATGTTATTATGATGTCTGCTCCTGCTCTTTTTATAGCAAGTAGAGACTCCATTATTACTTTTTCATCCATTAAACCATTTTCTATAGCCATCTTAAGCATTGCATATTCCCCACTTACATTATATGCAGCTATTGGAATATTGTAATTTTCATCTACTCTTCTGATTACATCAAGATATGCTAGAGCAGGTTTAACCATTATTACATCGGCACCCTCTTTGATATCAAGTTCTGCTTCTCTAAGTGATTCATTTGGATTTGCAAAATCCATTTGATAGCTACTTCTATCTCCAAATTTAGGTGCTGAATCTGCAGCATCTCTAAATGGTCCATAGTATGATGAAGCGTATTTTACACTATAGCTCATTATAGGAATTTCTGTATATCCTTCCCTATCAAGTGTATTTCTCATGTTTTCTACCCTTCCATCCATCATATCTGATGGAGCTACCATATCAGCACCTGCTTTTGCATGACTTATTGCTACTTTTGAAAGTTTTTCAAGAGTCTTATCATTTTCTACCTCTCCACAATCACTTAATAAACCACAATGTCCATGATCTGTATACTGGCATAAGCATATATCTGTGATTATATATACATCTTCAACCTCTTTTTTTACCTCTCTTATTGCTCTTTGAACTATACCATTATCATCATAAGCACTAGATCCAACACTATCTTTTGAATTAGGTAATCCAAAAAGTAATATATAATGAATACCTAAATCAGTTAATTCCTTTACTTCCTCAATTAATTTATCTACTGAGAAATGATAGCTATTAGGTAGTGACGGTATTGGTTTTTTTACATTTTCTCCTTCAACTACAAATAATGGATACACTAAATCATTTATATCTAATTTAGTTTCTCTTACCAAATCTCTTACTAATGCACTTTTTCTAAGTCTTCTTGATCTGTTTTTTAAAGTCATTTTTACACTCTCCATTTTTTATCTTATATTTTTTTATTTTATATCTTTAATAATAGTATCTATCATTCCATCTATTGTATATTCACTTGCTTCTTTATAAACATCAAAACCAAATTCATTTATTGTAGATGTTGTAATAGGACCTATTGATATAATTTTTACATCATTTAATAGTTTTTTATTTATATCATCTATAATCTTAAAAAAGTTTTCTACTGTAGAAGAAGAAGTAAATGTAATATAATCTATTTCTTTGTTATTTAATTTCTCAATTAAATTTTCCTTTTCACTATCATCTGCTACCGTAGTATATGTATGAACTTCACACACATTTGATATCTTATTTAATTGTTCTACTATAATTTTTCTTCCCTTTTCTGAGCGAGGTAGAAGTATGTTATCATCTTTTGTCACTTTATTTTTTAATAGTTCATATAATTCTTCAAGCAAATAGGTTTCAGGGGTCAAATCCGCTCTTATTCCATATTCACTTAATTTTCTTGTAGTAGATTTACCTATTGAAACTATTTTAGCTTTACCAATCCACCTAGCATCGTAACCCATATCATACAATTCATCAAAGAATATCTCTACAGCATTATTACTTGTAAATATTATATAGTTATATTTTTCTATATCTTTTATTTCATTTTTTAATTTTTCATTTTTTAGATTTTTTATTTTAATAGTAGGAAATTCTACTGGATTTGCTCCATATTCCTTTAACTTTTTTATCATAGAATCATTTTGTTTTCGTGGTCTGGTTACAACAATATCCTTATCAATAAGTATCTTTTTCTCAAAGAAATTTAGTTTTTCTCTTAAATCAACCACATCTCCTATTACTATAAGACTTGGTGGCTTCATATTTTTTTCTATTGAATACTCATATATTCTATCAAGTCTTTCTGTAATTACCTTTTGACTTGCTGTAGTTGCCCAGTTTATTATGGCAACTGGCGTCGATGGATCCTTTCCTTTTTCCATTAATCCCTTTGTTATTTTTTCTAAATTTTTCATTCCCATCAAAAATACTAAGGTGCCATTTAATTTAGCTATAGATTCAAAATCAAATGCTTTTTCATCATCACTAAAATGTCCTGTAAATACATGGAATGAAGTAGAAATATTTCTAGCAGTTATTGGAATTCCTGCATAAGTAAGGCCTCCTATTGCAGAGGTTATTCCTGGAATTACTTCAAACTCTACTTGATTCTTGTGTAGTTCTTCACCTTCTTCACTACCTCTACCAAATACATAAGGGTCTCCACCTTTTAACCTTACTACTACTTTTCCTTCCTTTGCTTTATCTACAAGGACTTTATTTATTTCATCTTGTTTCATAGTATGTTTATTTGGCTTTTTACCTGCATATATCAGTTCACATGAAGCTTTAACATTTTTTAAAAGATCGTCATTTATGAGCCTATCATATACAACTACATCAGCCTCTTTTAATTTTTCCATTCCCTTTACCGTAATAAGACCTACATCTCCTGGTCCTGCTCCTATAAGATAAACTTTATCTTTAGTCATTTTAAGCTCCTTTAGTACAGATTGTGCAAGTTCTAAACCTAATTTTTCAGCCTCGTCAACTCTTCCTTTTTTCGACTTCCTTACTAATTTTTTCCCATCTTCATCTCCAAATAAGGCATCAAGTCTTATTTGATCACCATCTATACTTGCATATGCTCCTATTGGACTATGGCAGCCTCCATTTACACCCTTTAAAAATGCTCTTTCTGCTTCCACTTGTATGCAGGTTTGTTCACATGCAATAGAGCTTATCATTTCTAATGTTACTTCATCATCTTCCCTTATTTCTATAGCAAGTGCTCCTTGACTGGGAGAAGGTAATACTATGTTTTGCGGTAAATACATTGATATCTTTTCTTGTAAGCCTAATCTATGTATGCCTGCTGCTGCTAGTATTACTCCATGTAAATTTTCACTTTCAATTTTAGCTATTCTAGTTTCTATATTTCCCCTAATAGGAACTATTTCTAAATCATTCCTATATTCTAATAATTGATATTTTCTTCTTTTACTACCTGTCCCAATTTTAGCGCCCTTTGGCAAAGAGTCTAAATCCCTATATCCTTCTTTAAGTATGAGAACATCTCTTGGATCTTCTCTTTCAGGTATAGCTGTAAATTTAAGACCACTTGGTAGTGCTGAAGGCATATCTTTCATACTATGAATTGCAATATCAATTTTTTCATCTAACAATGCATTCTCAAGTTCCTTTACAAATAAACCTTTATCATTTATCTTTTGTAGAGGCATATCTTTAAATTTATCACCTTTAGTTTGAATTATTTGTATTTCAAATTGCACATTAGGATTTTTTTCTTTTAGTCTTTCAACTACCCACTTAGATTGAGTAAGGGCTAGTTTACTACCTCTGGATCCTATCTTTATTTTCATAGAGCTTTTTTCTCTCCTTTAAATCATCAATACTTAAATTTATTATTTGCTTTAATATTTCCTTTTTTTTATTTTCATCATCACATTTTTCTTTCACTAACTCTCTTATATCACCTAATAGATTTAATCTTAAAATATATTCTTCATTATATTTTCCTTCTATTTCAAGGCATATCTTTTTTGCAAGAGATGGACTTTTACCATTTGTTGAAATAGATATTGTAAGATCTCCTCTTTTTATAGATGAAGGAACTATAAAGTCAGAATACATATCACTTATGTTATTAAATAATATATTTTCATCCTTACAATCATTAGATATCTTTTGATTTAAGACCTTATCATCAGTTGCAGCTATTACTAAAAATGAATTTAAAATATATGTCTTTTTATATTTATCTTTAATAATACTTATTTTATCTTTATATTTATAAATCTCTTCATTTATATTAGGTGCTATAAGAGTTATATTTGCATCATAGTCCACTAGTTTTTTTAACTTTCTATATGCAATATTTCCCCCACCTATTATTGCTATTTTTTTATTCTTTATATTTAACATAATAGGATAAAAGTCACTATTCATTTTTACTCAACGCTTTCTGCACGCTCAAGTAATATATCAGCTAAAGCTGGAACAGTTCCAAGTGGGCTAGATACTTTGAAATTAACATCTTCATATTTTTCATCTAATCCTTTTATTATCTCAGGTATATCTTCTTTTATATGAATTCCTTTATATAGGAAATATGGCACTACTATTATATCTTTTATATTTTCATTCACCATTTCTTCAACTACTTGAGGTATGAATGGCTCAGATATCTCCATAAAAGCACCTCTTACTATATATTCATCAGTTCTTTCTCTTACTATATCTACCATCTCCATAAAACCTTTTTTTGCATCTTTTGTTCTACTGCCATGCCCTATAATTAACAATCCCTTTTTCATTAGATCACCTTTTCCTATTTATTTTTGCATAAAAAAATCCCACAACTAAGGTAGGATTAAATATACTAATATATTATACTCGTAATCCCTTCCCACCGAAGTTTAACTTTTCATAAAATCAGGCAGGTCTCCTGGCTTCCATCATCCTACTTTCTCTCCTTCCCATTCTAAAATGAATAGTGGATGTGAGATTTCGTTATGGTTACAGTAGCGGGGGCTGCAGAGGAATCTAACCTCTTTCCCTATTAATCATAAATCATGAACCTAATTTTAATATTCGATTTTTATTGTTAAGTTTATAATATCACTTGTTGGAGGGGATGTAAATATTAATTTAAATTAAAGAATCTAACTTAAAATAATTCATGAATCAAGTAATTAAACAATCACTAACATTTTAAAAGAAACAGGACCTTAATTTACAATTAAAAGTAAGTTATTTTCATAGTTAATCGAATTTACTCATCTCTTCAATTATAGGAATTTTCTTCCTTAGAGCTTCAAAACTACATCTACTATACTCGACTCTTTTAATTACTTTTATTTTATTTACGCATCTTCTACTAAACCGTTACTATAATCATATATAATTGAGTCTTTAAATCCTTCAACCTCCCTACAAATTTCATTAATAAACCTATTGATACCTAAAATGTTAAATAATTTTTCTCCTTAAATCCACTTATCTAATTTATCTAGCTTTTTATTAAATAAAATTTATTTAATGTATTTAATCAAGTCATATATCTTAGAAATGTCTACTTTAGAAGTATTATATCTTCAAGATATCTTTTTTAATTTTTAAAATAATTCTTGTCTACAATAATTTTACTCTAAGAATATAAACTACTAATAAATATAGTCAAATAGACAAATATATTGTAGAGTTAAATTTAAATTATCAAATATAATACTTTTGTCAGGTTAAGTTTTTGTGATAATTATATTAACATTAGAAAAAGTATCTCCTTTTAAATATTGATAATATTTTTTGCTAAAAACAATATATAATAAAATGAAATTTAAAGCTTGACTTAATAATATACCATAGATTCCAAAATTCATTTTTATTGAAAATATATACATAGATAGAACAGCAATAAATCCTGATATAAAACTCACATATAATACATATTTTGATTTTCCAATTGTTTGTAAACTATATCTATAAATTGTACTAAATGATTTAAGGAAATTAACTGCTAAGAAAGCAATAATAAGCTCACTGACCATATTTATTAAATTTTTATTTTCTGTATATAAAATTCCAATTTTATTTTTGAATAATATAACTATAATTGATAAAATAAAATATATTGCACAAGATAAAGATATTCCACAACGAGGTATTATTTTGAGATCTTCTAAATTTTTCTTTCCTGTTGCTTCTCCTAAAACTGTAATTATAGCATTTCCATACATATACATTGGTAATGTAATTATTCCTAGAATTTGATATAAGATTGTATATGATCCTAGTTGTAATTCTCCTATTTTTACTAAAATCATATTAAGTAGTATGCCTAAAATGCTTCCTTCTAATATTTCTTGACCCATGAATGGAATCATATTAATAAAATTTATTTTAATTCCCTGTAAAAGATTTCTTATATTTGAAAAATCATATTTAATATATTTTTTTGAAAGATAGATATAAATAATTAAATTTATTAAAACTGCAATAATTGAACCTATTGCATTTCCTAAAGTTTCTAATCTCGGAAATCCAAAGTTTCCAAATATAAGAATATAATCTAATGTAATATTAATCAAAGAAGAAATCATAGAAGAAAACATAATATATTTTGTCTTTTTCTCTATCTTAAAAATAGTACCATATGTGAATAATAACATTTGAATAGGTAAATTAAAAATCATTACCTTAATAAAAATCAAAGATTGCTTCAAAGTATCACCATATATTCCATAAATAGCTTTTAATATAAGGTCTCCAGCCAAGATGAAAATTAACATAATTGGTAATGATATAATCAAACTTAATAATATTGCTTGATTAAATTGTATATTATATTCTTTTTTGTTTTTTTCGCCTTTAGCTTTAGAACCCTTCATATTAAAAATAACAGCTACGTATCCTAATATACCTACAATTAAAGAAAGTAGTTGTGAAGTTAGATTTATACCATTAAATGCTTCTAAAGAAATTCTTCCTATCATAGCTTGATCAACTATTTGAATTAACATAGATGATATATATTGTAATATTAATGGAAAGGCAATAATATTTAATTCTTTAATTCTACCCTTAAATACATTATCAATCATGAGATATACTCGAAGTTTAGTAGATTTTTATTTATAATATTTTTAAATGGAATACTTTCTATAAAGTTATCTATAGTTAATTTAGCCTGTGCTATAGAAACTTGATATTTATCACAAAAATAAGTTATTAAATCTTCATATTTTTTTTCATTAGCTAAAAAATACAATATTTCTGCTCCGGTATCATTCATAGTATAGAATTCTAATGCAATTGGATCAAAAATAAGAAAATATTTTTTTTCACGTCTAATTATCAATACTTTTTCTCCATATATTTTAAAATTATTAATTTCTTTCAATTTGTTCACACTCCTCAAAAAAACAGCTGTTATCAGAACCGTACAAGTCATTTGTTAAGTTATAAGCGGATGATCGACAACCTCCTCCACACCAATTCAAATCACATTCGGCACATTTCCCGTTTAAGTTTTTCACTTCTATTTCTCTTAACTTATTGAAAATTTTGGAGTGTTTCCATATATTGACTATACTTTCATTCTTTATATTACCTGCTTTAAACTCATTAATACCAATCATTAAGTCACATCCATAAATGTCTCCATTATAATTTACTGAACAGGATTTTATACCAGCTTGGCAAGATATTTCACGTTTATTACTAGAATTTTGTTCTAAAGATTGATTCCATAAATATAAAAGATTTAATTTATTATAATATTTTAATGGAAAATAAAACATCCAAAATATATTACTTTCATTAGGTGGAATAATTTTGAAATTCAAATTAATTTCGTTTTTAAGCTTCATATCTGTTAATTTCATAAATACAGGATACCATTTATCTTTACTTAAGATAAATTGACCATTGGAAGCTCTGCCAGTTGAACAAACTACCATTACACTAAGATATTCTATGCCTATAGATTCATTAAATTTGATTGTATTAATTAAGTCATCTATATTATTTTCTGATAATGTAAATAAAGTAGAAACTGGCAAGTTATATTCTTTTAAAATTTTTATAGCATTAACTACTCGTTTAAAGTCCCCATCACCTCTAAATCTATCATGATTCTTACTTGAACTTCCATCTAGGGTAATACATACTCTATCAAATCTATATTTCTTAAGTTTTTTTGCAAAATAATCAGTTATAAAACTTCCATTTGTATTTATTACTATTGCAAAATCATATTTTTGAGCCTCAAATAATATATCAAAGAAATCTTCTCTTATGAAAGGTTCTCCTCCACTTAATGAAATTCTGTGTACATTCATTTTATCAAGCTCAAAAAAAAGTTTTTTAAAATCACTAAGCGTTAGCTCATCATTAATCTCAACATCAGGACTGGCGCTAGCATAACAATATTCGCAACTTAAATTACATCTATTCGTGATACTTATATCTACTAATGCTGGTGCTTCATAACTATCTCTCATATATTGCTCCTTTCATCATAAGGTAGAAGGATGGTCTAATTAGACCATCCTTCTACTTTATAATTTATATTATAGTCATAAATTATAAGGTGAATAATTGAATATTTAAAATTACATTAATATTAATGTTTACCCCAAATTGCCATTCTTTCAATTGAAGCTTGAATAGTTTTTACATTAGGTTTAGAATATTCTTTCTTTTCAACTTGCTTTTTTTCTATTTTATTCATAAAATTATCCTCCTTTCTTTTGATTAATATACTTACGATTAAAATCTATAATACTTAGATGATTTAAATCGATTAGTACCTCAAGGCAATCATTTTCAAAATCTGTATAATCAATGTTGTAATTAGAACCATTATAAATATTTTTAATAGTTTCTTTTACTAAAACTTTTTCATCTAAACTTTCATATAATTTTTTAGTAATATCATCAATAACTGTAAAAGTTCTATTCTTAAAATTTAAGAACTTTAATTGACTTTGATCATATTTATTTATATATAATCTTTTTATTATAGGTTTTGATAATAATATTATGTTTTTATATTTCATTATCCTTTCCTTAGCTATTTGACACTCTAGTGAATCAGTTTCATCGCTAAAAGGACAAGGTTTACATGTATTTTTAAATTCACAACTTATACAGGTTTTGTTATTATGATAATTTTTACTATTTCTTGTAAAATTATAAAAACCAATGAATTCTTGATTAAATTCTAGATCATTTTCATAATTCAAAAAATTTATTTTTTCTTTAAACTTAAATTTATTCATGTGATTAAGGATTACTCTACAAGGATAAATAAACCCTTCTGAATTTATATAATATTCTTCATCACCACCATTACATCTAACATCAGTTTCTACCCAATTATTGACATCATAATTATATTTAATTTTTAAATATTTTTTTAATTGTTTCTTACATACAACTTCAATATATAAATTTGGAATATTTTTTGTTATATCAATTAATTTCTCTAATGAATCAATTGCCTTTATTTTATTAATTCCTAACTCATTCCAATTTTTTTCAGCATTACCTTCTATATCTAAGAAAGATAGTAAAATAGAATTTATTTTTGTATGATATATTATATCTATAATGTTATCAACATTTTTGTAATTAATTCCATTAATTGTAAATGATATTGAGATTTTAGTATTTGTTTTTAAAACATTGTTTATTTCAATTAGTTGTTTTATATTTTCTATTACTTTTTCAAAAGTTCCCATACCTCTTATTTTATCATTATCAGTTTTAGTAAAACCATCTAAGCTAATAATAATAGAAGATATTCCTGAATTTAATAGTGCTTTTGATAGGATTTTATTTAATAACAATGCATTTGTTGTTATGCCTACAGATATTCCTTCACTATTCAATCTAGAAATTATTTCTGAAAGGTTATTTATAATTAAAGGTTCCCCTCCCAGTAAATGTAAATCTGTAAAATTATTAATTTTAAGGTTATTTATAAAGTTTTGTAATTCAATTTCATCAATATGATATTTATTAAATTTATTACTTTTATCAACAATATTATAACAGTGTTTACATCTTAAATTGCAAGCATCTGTAATATCCCATTTAGCTAATCTATTCACTCCTATATACCCTCTTTCAAATAATTACACTTATTAATAGTATTACAATCTATCTTAAGTATATATTATGATAATATATGTAATTTTACTCTAAGTCGATAATAAAAAATGATTATTTAAAATTAATGCATAAATTATATTAACAAACGTCGTTTTTCAAATATAATCTACTATTATAATTATAATTCCACAAGTGTATCCTATACATTTTATTCTAAGATACATTAACATTAAACATATAATTCTAATTCTTAATATTCTTACTTTTCAAACTCAAATCTAATAAACAACTTTCTAATTAATTTATCTTAAATAATTATTTATTTAATAATATCAAAAAACAATAATATTGTCAATAATTTTTAGTTTTTTTTTCACTTTTTTCATTTAATAAGTTTTTAATATATAAATATAACAAAAATACTACACAAATAGCTAATTTATATCTTTATTTTTTCACATGTATATTATATAATAATATTGAATTCATAATTATGAATTCAATATTATTATAAACAAAGGAGTAAGATATGCTAGACCAGAATAAAATTTTATCATCAGGAGAGAAAATCCGCTCTCTAAGAAAATTATTAAAGGCAAATCAGAATGATATAACAAAAGGCAATTTTAATAGAAGTCTTCTTAGTTATATTGAAAATGACAAAGCTCCCTTATCACAAAAAGTTTCGGAAGTTATATCTAAAAATATAAATAAAATAGCTAAAGAAAAAAATATACCTCTAAATATAACAGCAGATTACTTATTAGAAGATGATATTACACAGGTTAGAAAAATAACTAGTAGATTATTAGATGAATTAAGTTATATAGATAACATTAATAGTGATATATTTATTCAAAAAATAGATGAGTTAAAAAAATTCTTTAAAAATTATGATGTGAAAGATTTAGAGTTGAAGTTTTACAATTTATTAGCTGGTTTATATTATCAAAATAAAGAATATAATAATAGTTATTTATCCTATTTACAAGCTTTAGAAGCATGTGTATTAAATAAGAATAATATTAATTGTAAAATAGAAATATTATTAAATATGTCAAAATGTACTATTTCGACAAAAAATTATGAAGAAACAATTTTAATAGATAAATATGCTCTAGCAATTTTAAAGATAAATAATATTATAAATAACACTTTTTATAAAAGAGCCTATTTTAATTTAGCTTTAAGCTATAAAAATTTGGGACAATATGAAGAAAGTTTAAAAATGTTAGAAATAATAGAAAATGAGAATTTTTCACTTACTTCTAAACAAAAGAGTAATATATATGTTTTAAAAGGTAATTGTTACTTAAGAATGAATCAGTTTAAAGCTTCAGAAGAAAACTATAAGAATGCCCTCAAGATATCTATAGATAATAATGTTAAAGATGAATTATGGATAACTTATTACAATTTATCTAATATTTATTTTAAAACAAATAAACTAGATAAATCAATTTTCTATGGAGAAAAAGCTCTAAACCTAAAAGAAAATGACAGAGATGGGGATTTAACCTCTACATTAATACTTTTAAGTGAAATTTATATGAAAAATAAAAACTTAACCAAAGCTGAAGAATATATATTGGAGTCTATAGCCATTTTAGAAAAAAATAATATGAATATGGAGCTAATTATAAAAGCATATACTTTACTTTTACAAATTTATTCAATAGAAGATAATTATAAGAAAATAGAAAAATTAGCCAAAGAAATAGAGAAATTGTTTCAATATAATATGACAGAATTAGAAACAAGTAAAACAAAAGAACTACTGATAAAAACAGGGTATTATTTTATGGAGAGAGATTTTTATAAAGCTAAGCTTTTTATAAATAAAGGTTTAAATATGTAAAAAGGGGGATAATTCACATGAAAAAATTAATTACTATATTATTAATTGGATTATTATTTTTATCTATTGGCAGTGCAACACATGCTGATGAAAAAGATCCAGGTCCATGGAGTATAGAATACACTAATTAAAATAAGGAAAAAGCACATTATGTGCTTTTTCCTTATTTTACGTTCTCTTACTTATGCTTAAAATCTATTTTAAGTATATATTCTCAACTAATTCTCTCACACTATCATACTTATTAGGATAATCTATATGTGGTCTATCTATCAATAGTACCTTTATATCCCTATCTATTGCTGCTTGTATTTTTTCATTTGTACCACCTATGTCTCCACTATCTTTTGTTACTATATATTTTATATTGTAAAATTCATAGATAGCTTTGTTAAAATCAGTGGAAAATGGGCCTTGAAGTGCTATTATTCTTTTGGGTAAAAATCCTAAATCAGTGCATTTTTTAACTACATTTGCTGTAGGTAGAACTCTTATATATAAGTTATCTTTGAAATTTACATTTTCAAATTTATCTAGATTATTACTTCCTGTTGTTAGAAGTGTATTTCCTTTTGCTTTTTCTAAATATTTTATTACTTCTTCATATGACGAAAATCTATCTATTTTTTCATAAGATATTTCTTCTCTTTCAAATCTAAAATATTTAATATTTGATTCTTCTGCTGCTTTTATAGCATTTTTTGAAACTTCTGCTGCATATGGATGCGTGGCATCTACTATAGTTTTTATATTATATTTTTTTATTAAAGCTATCATATCATCTATATCTAACCGCTCTGATATGACTTTTAATTTTGGATGAATCTTAAATAATTTACCACCATATTCTGTAGCTGTTGTTGCAAGTACAGTTTGGTTGTTTTTTAGTAATTTTTCTACTATTTCCCTACCATCTTCTGTACCGGATAAGACTAATATCATATTTTATAGCCTCTTGGTGTCACCATTTTACCACAATCTACGTATGATTTAGAATTTCCTATTATAACTGTTGTAAACATATCTATATTATAATCTAACATATTTTCTAAATCTGTTATTGTAGTTTCTTCACCTTCTCTTTTTGCATTTCTTACTATTGCTACAGGTGTGGATTTATCCTTGTGTTTTAAAAATATATCTCTTGCTATTACGATTTGCTCTGTTCTCTTTTTGCTTCTAGGATTATATATCGCTATTACAAAATCTCCTTCTGCTACTAGTTCTAGTCTCCTTTTTATAAGATCCCAATCTGTAAGCAAATCACTTAAACTTATTGTAACAAAATCATGCATAAGAGGTGCACCTACAGAGGATGCTGCTGCGCTTGAAGCTGAAACTCCTGGTACTATCTCTACTTCCACATCACTTTTATGTTTCATTACAATCTCAAGCATTATACCAGCCATGCCATATATTCCTGGATCTCCACTGCTTACAAGTGCTACAGTTTTACCTTCTTCAGCATATTCTAATGTCTTTTCACATCTTTCTACTTCCTTTTTCATTTGAGATGATACTATTTTTTTATCATCTATTAAATCACTTACAAGTTCTATATATGTTTTATATCCTATTATAATATCTGATTGCTCTATAGCGTGTGCTGCCCTAAAGGTCATATGTTCCTTATCTCCTGGTCCTATACCTACTACATAAATTTTTCCTTTACTCATTGTTTTCCTCCCAAATAGATATTGTGATGCCATCCATCTTAGTTTTTTTTCTTATACATTTACCCTTCTTACTTTCTATATATCCTACAGGTTCAGAAACGGCAGAAACACCTATGGTCTTTTTCACAAATTCAGAACCGTGAAAGAGGTCTTCTACTCTTTTTATATCTTTCCTATCAATTATTTTAAGTGGAACATTCAATTCTTTTGCTGCATCTATTAGCCCAGCTTCATCTTTTTTGACATCTACCGTTGCTATACTTTTTATACTTTTAATATATAGTTTGTCTTCATCCATAGCTTTATATATTGCATCTAATATTCTTGATTTTTCCATTCCTTTTCTGCAACCTATGCCTAATATTATATTTCTTGGTATAAGTACTGATTTATTTATATCATAATCTTTTATTTTATTTGTTATATCTATTAGGCTTGTCACATTTTTAAATTCTTCATCATCTTGAAAGACAAGATTTTTGACTAGCCTTTCATCTATAAGAACATCAGATTTTATTCCTACTTTTTTTCCATTTACTATGTGAGCCGTGACTATTTTGGCATCTTCCATATTTTCTATAGAAAAATCATATTTTTTTCCTATCATATCTACAGATAATACATCATTTACATCAGATGATGTGGTTATAACTGGTGTAGCACCTATTAATCCCGATATATATATTGCCTTTTCATTTGCACCGCCAATATGTCCTGAAAGTAGGCTTATAATATGGGCTCCACCTTCATCCATTACAAGTATAGCAGGGTCTTTCCTCTTATCTTTTATATGTTTTGCTATAAGCCTTACTACAATACCACTTGCCATTATAAAAAGTAAGCTATCATAATTTTTAAAAAAATACTCTATATTATCAGATAATTTTCCATTTAAGCTCTTAAATTTTCCATCATTATATTTACCCAAGGTATAAATAGGTGTATCTTTTAAATGCCTTTTTATTTCTAAAGCTTTTTCTAGCCCACCTTTTGTAAGGGTTATTACTGCTAATTTCACTTTTTAGCATCCCTATATTCATGTGAAAAATTCTTATCATATAGTTTTGACAAGCTATATTTATCTCCTAGGAAGTTTCCTACAAGTATTTGAGCAGTTTTTCTTATATCAGCTTCTTCTACTTTTTTTGATATATCCTTTAATGTTCCTTCTACTATTTTTTCATCTGGCCAAGTGGCTTTTTGTACTACTGCAACGGGAGTGTTTTCATCATAATGTGTAAGTAGCTTTTCTACTACTTTATCCATCATTTGTATAGACAAAAATATTGCCATAGATGATTTGTGACTTGCTAATTTTTCTAAACTTTCAAGTTCAGGTACTGGAGTTCTGCCTTCAAGTCTTGTACAAATTACACTTTGAGATACATCTGGAAGTGTGAATTCTTTGTTTAATGCTGCAGCTGATGCTACAAATGAACTTACTCCTGGTATTACTTTTGACTTTATATTTAATTCATCTAATCTATCAATTTGTTCTCTTATTGCTCCATATATACTAGGGTCCCCTGTATGAACTCTAGCTACTAGTTTATTTTCTTTTACTCCTTTTTCTATTGTCTCTATTACTTCTTCAAGTGTCATAGATGCACTATTATGAAGTTCACTTGAATCTTTTCTGCAATTTAAAATATCTTTATTTACAAGAGAACCTGCATATATTATTACATCTGCTTTTTCTACTATATTTTTACCTTTAACGGTAATTAAATCAGGATCTCCTGGTCCTGCTCCTATGAAATATACTGCAATCATTTAAATACCTCCTTTTTTTATTATGAGTGTGGAAAGATATGGGACTTCTTTATTTTTTAAATCCTCTATATCATAAGATATATTTTCTTCATCTGTACCACATTTTGATACAAGTACAAATTTATCTTCTAAATTTCTTTCTTCTAAAATTTCAGCTAATCTCTTATGTTCTGTAGAAGGTTTCATAACTACTAAATTGTCGTGGGTCTCTATTAGGTCTTCAAATCCACTTATATTTTTCCTAAGGGGTATTATAGCTAATGTCTCTTCCTGAGATGCTAGAGGTATATTTACTCTGTTAGCTGATGCACAAAATGATGTGATGCCTGGTATAGTTTCAATACTTATATTTTTTTCCTTTAAGAAAGGTAATAGATACATATATGTACTATATACCATCGGATCTCCTATGGTTAAAAAAGCTATGTCTTTTCCTTTTTTTATTAAATCTATTATTATTTCAGAATTATTTTCCCAAGTTTCATTTAATTTTTCTTGATCATAGGTCATTGGAAATTCTAATTTTAATATTTCTGCTTGCCTCTTTAAATATTCTTCTGCAATAGAAAGTGCCACACTTTTACTATCCTTTTTACTTTTAGGGCATATTATAATGTCTATTTTTTCTAAAACTCTTGCTGCTTTTATAGTAAGTAGCTCTGGATCTCCTGGACCTACTCCAATACCATAAAATTTTCCGATCATTTTCTTCACCTCTTAGCTGATATTATATATATTGGATTTGTTCCTATCATCATGGTTAAATCTCCTACAGATTTACCCTTAGATATATTTACATGGACTATATCTATATCTTTAAATTCATTTTGTTTTAGAGAATTTATTGCCTTATATGCATTTTCTATGGTTATAGTGTTTATTACTATTTTCCCTCTATCACTTAATTTTTCATGCGCCCATTTTATTATTTCTTCCATATTCCCAGATGAACCACCAATAAATACCCTGTCAATTTTATCAATATTATTTAAATCCTCTGGTGCTAGTCCTTTTATTATCTCTAAATTTCTTATATCAAAATGTGATCTATTTCTTTTTATAAGTTCTACTGCTTCTTCCTTTTTTTCTATTGCATACACTTTACCTTTTTTTATAATAGATGCTATCTCTATAGATATTGCTCCAGTGCCTGCACCTATATCTATCACTTTAGAATCTTCTTCTAATTCTAATTTTCCTATGCTTATAGCTCTAATTTCAGATTTGGTCATTGGTACTTTTCCTCTTATAAATTCATCATCATTTATAGAAAATACTTTATTCATTATCTACTATCACCACCACATTTAAATTGCTGTTTTTTATTCCTATTATATCCTTTGGGCTTCCTTTATAAATTTTTTCATCATCATATGATAGGTTTTCACCTACATAAATTATTTTGTTTTTTATATTATTATCCACAAGCTCCTTAGCTATCTTTTGAGGATTCCATATTTTATCTGTAAGGATTGCTATTTTTTTGTTTGATTTTACTATTTCTAAAATATCTTCATTTCTTCCATGAAGAGATAAAAAATAAGCATCTTCCCAAGACTCATTTATCCTAGAAAATATATATTGAACTGAGCTGATTCCAGGTATTATATTCATTTCTACATCTTTTAAATTCTTTTTTATAAAAGATTTGAGACTGAAAAATCCTGTATCTCCTGATACTACTACTGCTATAGTTTTATTTTCTATGTTTTCATTTATATAATCTATCATCTTTGAAAGTCCCTTTGAAATATCAAAGGTCTCTTTGTCAGATGTATCAATATTTTCTAAATTTCTTTTAGCTCCTATTATAATATCTGATTCATTTATTTTCTTTCTAGCAATAGGTAGCATATAATCTTCATGCCCTGGTCCCAGACCTATTATGTGAATTTTATTCATCTTTATACCCCGCTAACATTTCTTTTCCTAGATTACATATTCCTAATAATCCATATTTTTTTGAGAAAATTACTGTCCCTATTTTTATTTCGCCATATATTCTAGCCATACATTTTTTGCTTATATTTTCTACAATTACATTAAATAATTCATCTCTATCTTCTGGTTTTATATATTCTATAGCCTTATCTGTAGTTATACTATTTAATATATTTTTTATATCTTCCCTATTTCCACCTATGGCTGCATATTGACTTGCAAGTATCTCCATACGGGCATCTGCTACTTTACTATGCGTATGGAATATTCCGCCCGACACCTTTATCATCTTTCCAATATGTCCTATGAAAAGTATTTCTTCTATATCATATTCTATAGCCTTATCCAGCATAAAGCCTATGAAATTGCTTGTTTTTATAAGAGAGTAATTTTTTAAATTTAATTCGCACGCAAAGTCTCTACCATAGTTCCCTGGTGAAAATATCACCTTTTTTATTCCTTTGTTTTTAAGTGATTTAAGTTCAAGTGCTATAGAGTCCTTAAATGCTTCTTCACTCATAGGTTCAACTATTCCACTAGTTCCAAGTACTGATATTCCGCCCACTATACCTAGTCTTGGATTAAAGGTTTTTTTAGCAATATCTACTCCTTGGGGGATTGCTATGGTGATTTTAACTCCCTTTCCTTGTGGAAGTTCTTCTTTTACTGCAGCAAGAATAGTTTTTCTAGGTACAGGATTTATAGCATATTCTCCTACGCTTGTAGCTAGTCCTTCTTCCGTTACCTTTCCTACACCTATGCCACCTGTTAAGATGATATCTTCACCTTCTATTTTTTCAACTTCTGCAAATACTTTTATTCCATGTGTAGAATCAGGATCATCTCCAGAGTCCTTTGTAATGGAGCATTTCACTTTATTTTCCTTAATTAATATATCTTCCACATCTAAAAATAAATCCCAACCTTTAGGAGTTTTTATTTTTACATTTTCTTGTTTCTCTCCTGTGATAAGCATTCTAGTTGCTGCTTTAGCTGCTGCTGTAGCACATGATCCTGTAGTGTATCCATATTTTAATTTTTTTCCATCTTTAACTACATATCTCTCCATATAATCACCTATATCATATATAAAAGTGCATTTACTATTGCAGCTGCAACAGTGCTTCCACCTTTTCTGCCATTTGTTACTATATATGGTACACCCAAATCCTTTATAGCTTCTTTGGATTCAGCAGCTCCTACAAAGCCCACAGGTACTCCTATTATTAAATCAGGTTTTGGCATTCCATTTTCTATTTTTTCTTTTAAAGTAAAAAGTGCAGTAGGGGCATTTCCTATTGCAAATATTTTTATGCTTTTATTCTTCATTGCCTTTTCTATTGCTACCATAGAGCGAGTGATTTCTCTTTTTTTAGCTTCAATTACTACATCTTCATCATGTACAAAATTAGATACTTCTCCTCCAAGTCCTGCAAGTACTCTTTTGTTTATTCCAGATAGCACCATCTGAGTATCTGCATAAATGTCACAGCCATTTTTAAGTGCATTTATTCCACTTTCTATAGCATCCTCGTGTATTTCTAATATATCGGCATATTCAAAATCAGCAGTAGTATGTATTACTCTTTTCACTACCTTACCAGTTTTCTCATCAAATGTTTTATCTCCTAATTCTTCTGTAATTATTTCAAAGCTGTTTTTCTCTATAGTTTTAGGTTCTTTTACATAAGTCATTCTAACTCACTCCTCTAATAATCTTGGTCCACCATTTATTATCTTGTATTCTTTACTTCTTTTATATTCATTAAAGCTTGCTATATTTTTAAATTCATATAGGAATTTTTCTTTGTCAAATATTTTTTCATCATATAATATACCTGTAACTGTACCACTATGGGCAGTATTTATTCCATAAGCCTTACACTTGATAGATAAAGTATATATTTTATCTAAATCATCTTTAAATAGAAGTTTTTGATTTATAAAGGCAGATAAGCTAGACCCTTTAGCTAATATCTTCATATCATTTTCTTTAAGCCCTTTTTCTACAAAAGCAAAAGCTTTTTTATATTTTGCTTCATTTTTCCTTTTACTAGTATTAGAACTTAATTTGTTGAAATTTATAGTATCAATAATACCTCTTCCTTCTAAGCAAAGTACCTTTAAATTTAATTTAGCATTATACTTTTTTATTAAATTACCATTTAAATAATCAAATAAAGTAATATCTTTAAAAATACTACTGTCAGTTGGTTCTACTTTTACAGCTATTTTTCCTATTTCTTCTTCACTGATATTTTTTCCCATATATTTACTTGTAGCTAATATTGTGGCTGCTAAATCTGCTGTACTACTTGCCATTCCCTTTGCTATTGGAATATCTGAATTTATATTTAAATTTATATCCTTATAAAGACTACTATTATATCCAAAATATTCTAATGTCTTTTTCACACCTTCATAGGCTTTAGGGTATGTTTTTTCTTTTGGAATACCTTCTTTTAATGTCACAGTTGAAAATATATCTATAGGATAAGAAATAAGTGAACTTTTACCATCCATATATCCTTGAAATAATTCTCCACAAGAAGCAGGGCATTTAGTTTTTATCATGAAAATATCCAACTTTAAATACAGGTTTATCTATATCATTTTGTAACTTTTCATAATTTTCATTATCTATACTCACTATAAGACAGGTTGAAGTTCCTGCTGATTTTTTTAAATCTATTTCTTTGTTTTCATATATAGAATATCTTGAGTTATTAGAATAAGCTAATTCCTCTATTTCCTTTAGTATGCCACGAGATCCCACAGGCAGTATTTCATATATATAATCTTTTTCTTTTAATTTAATTATAGTATCTATTGATATTATTTCTCCTTCATCTTCTAATATTTCATTTCCTACTTTTGGTATGCCTACAACAGCTAAAACTGAATTTCTGGGTGTATAAGGCAATTTGAAATTCTTATTATTTAATAGTCCTATTACCGTTATTCCCATACCTGTTTGAACGGTTGGAAAATTTTCTTCTGTGCTTCCTGTAACAACTATATCTTCATCTAAATTTAGTTCATTTAAAAGTTTTTTTATTCCATTTAATATTCCTTGACCAGTAGGATTCATTTCTACTGATAAGGTGTTTATTATTGATATGGGTTCCCCTCCTATTGCAAAAATCTCTGACAAGGCTACATGTAGAGTAAGGTATCCTAAGTTTTCTGGAGATGTCTTTATAAGATCTTTTTCCTTATTTCCTATAGCACCTGCTGAATCACATGAAATTACTAATTTATCATTTTCATTTATATCTATAAAGGTTAAATCTCTAAATTGTTTTGACTGCATGGATTATCTCTCTTTCTTTTTTATAGTTTCAAAAAGTACTGAAGCTACTACTATATTTAATATAGATGCAAGCGTTAAAGGAATCACTATAGCAATAAATAATGGCATGCCTGCAAAAGGAAGTGCTAAAAGACTTGCAAATACTCCTGCTATAAAGGCTGAAACAGGACCATTTAGTATTATAGCAACTATATTTGCAAATACTTTAAATCCTTTTGTGTAAATCTTACCAAATATAAAGGCTGTAAATCCCATAAGAATCATAACTTCTAAATGCATAGGTAGTGATAGTGGAAATCCACTTGTTAGTGCACTTAAGAAATGTCCTAAGCTAGCAACTACTGCTCCATATATTGGTCCTAAAAAGATAGAAGCAAAAAAACCTGGCATGCTATCAAGTGCTATAGTTGTCCCTGGATATTTAATCATAGCACCTACAAAGGATAAGGCTATTAATAGTCCTGAATAAGTTAATTTACTTGTAGTGATTTTAGATTGAGTATTAGAATTTGTCATTTTCTTCCCCCTGTATTTTAATTTTTTTTGCAAAATCCAATAAATAATATAAAAAATCTAAATTACTATAAAAATGAATATGAGGATATGCTGCAATAGTATTCTTTTTCCTTATTCCACATTTCCATCTTTTAAATATTTTTTCATTTCGCCTCTTAGAAATATCATACATGTATTCTAAACTACTATTTTCATCAATCATAGAACGATGAAATTCATGTGCTCTTATATTCATACCTTTAAAATCTATTTCTATATATCCAAATCTTTGAAGTCTCTTTGTCATATGACTATCTGTATTAATGAAGCCTACCATTTCGCTTTTATTATTTTCTAGATCACTAATTGAATTTGTAAGATACATTAAGCCCCCGCATTCAGCGTAAGCAGGAAGCCCATTTTCTAGTTTTTCTTTTAAATCTATTCTAAATGATTGATTCTTTTCTAAATCATCTTTAAAAACTTCAGGAAAGCCACCACCTATGTATAGTCCATCTACATGAGGGACCTTTTCATCTTTTAATGGACTTATGGGCACTAAATTAACTCCTAGTTTTTCTAGTAAATCTAAATTATCCCTATAATAAAAATTAAAGGCTTTATCTTTCATTATTCCTATATTTAAATCATATTTCTTTTCTATATTCATTGGACTTTCTACCTTGATATCATCTATTTTTGATATTTCTAATATTTTATCTATATCTATAGTTTTTTCAATGATTTCAGATAGTTTTATAGTCATTTCTTCTAATTCTTCAACTTCTTCTGCTGGAATAAGTCCTAAATGTCTGCTTTTTAATGATACACTTAAATCTTTTGGTAAATAGCCAATACATGGAATCTTGTTTTCTTTTTCAACTATAGTTTTAAGTAATCCAAAATGCATTTCACTTGATACATTGTTTATTATGACTCCTGCTATATTGATTTCTTCATCAAAATTTTTAAATCCAGATATCAAAGCTGCTAAACTAAGTGACATTCCCCTGCCATCAACTACAAGTATTATAGGTATATTTAATATCTTTGCTATATGACTAGAACTTGCCTTGTCTTTTTCTATTCCAAATCCATCATATAGCCCCATTACACCTTCTATTACAGAAATATCCTTAGATTTGCTATTTTTATCAAATAAATATTTTACCTTTTCCTCATCTAATAAGTAACTATCTAAATTATATGAAGAATTTCCTGTTACAAATTCATGAAATTTAGGATCAATATAATCAGGACCTACTTTAAAGGGTGCTACATTTATAGCCCTATTAGTCAACGCTTTCATTATACCCAGGCTTATAGTAGTTTTTCCTACTCCACTATTTGTGCCAGCTATCATTATACCTTTCAAATCATCACCTCTTTTTTTTCACAAAATAAAAATCCCACTTCAAAGTGGGATTGATTTTACAGCTATAAATATATATTTATATTATTTACAATTGAGTGTCCTTCCCACCGAAGGTTTGCTTTTTAAAAATCAGGCAGGTCTCCTGGCTTCCATCGTCCTACTTTCTCTCCTTCCCATTCTATAAGAATAGTGGATATGAGATTTCGTTATGGTTACAGTAGCGGGGGCTGCAGAGGACTTTCATCTCTTTCCCTATTAATCATAAATCATGAACCTAATTTTAATATTCAGTTTTTATTGTTAAACTTATAATATCACTTGTTGAAGGGTATGTAAATAGAAGATGTGTGAATTTTTCATTTGAACTTAACTCCTATCTTACTTTTTTCTTTAATAATAAATATCTTAAGCTTCTTATGCTTTTCAAATTTCGTATATTATCTTATTATAAATTTTGCTTATATATAATATTCTATAAAAGTTTTTAAATACCTTCTTTTATAATAATTAATTTAAATACTAACATATAAATAAAAGATAAAGGAAAAGTAATTACTTTTCCTTTATCTTTTATTCTATATGATTTTTAATCCAATTTAATATACCATTTTCTTTAATATTACCTCTTGCTATTTCCAATCCTAAATTAATCAATTCTTCTTGAGTATATTTAATATCTATTTGATTTATTTTGAGTAAAATAATCATAGTTGATATTCCAATCCTCTTATTTCCATCTATAAATCCATGGTTATTGATTAAACTATAGGTGATGACTGATACCTTTTGAATAAGCTCAGGATATAAATCCTTACCTCCATAAGTAGCAAAAGCTCTGTTTATACTACTTTCAATTAATTTTTTATCTCTTATACCTTTACTTCCACCTGTTTGATTAATAATTTTTTCATGAAATAATATTATATCCTCTATACTTAAAGATTTCATCATTTTGCTAACTCATCAAGAGCTGTTTTATTTTCTTTAATAATATTATCCATAAGATTTTCTAAATCCTCTTGTTCCTTTACTTTTAAAAATTCAACAAAATCAAGAACTTGTTTCTTTCTTGATTCAGGTAATTGTTCAAACTCCTCGATTAATTTATCTGCTAATGTCATATATCTCACCTCATTAATAGATTTTAATTATTATATAATAATTATACCATATAAATATTATATTTAATCTTTATATCCCTATGTTCCACACAAAAAATACCCTTTTAAAAAAAGAGTATTCATACTAATAATTTATTAAATTATTTATTATCCCATAATCATCTACATAACTTATCTCAATCAATGCTCCTTCTGAGATTTTAAAGTGCCATCTATCATCTATATGAAAATCAAGTAGTAGTGTTATTAGTGTTTGAATAACTCCACCATGAGTTATTAGAAGGAAGGTTCCATCTTCTTTTTTCTTTAATTCATTTAAAAATTCTTCTACTCTTTCATATAAGTCACGAAGTGATTCACCTTCAGGTATAGTATAGTTTATATAATCTACTATCCATTTATTCCATGCTTTTTGGTATAGTTTTTGAACTTCCTTATAATTTTTGCTATCAAATATACCAAAATTCATCTCATTTAAACTTTCAATTAGTTCAAAGTCTACATCTAATTTTTTACCAAGTTCTTTGGCTAGTATTTTACATCTATTTAAAGGACTTGTATAAATATGATCTATATCATATTTGAAGTCCTCTAATATCTCATTAAATTGTTTAATCCCTTTCTCAGTGTAGTCTGATTCAGTTTGTCCTATATACAATTTTTCTTTATTTGCAATAGTTTCAGGATGTCTTAAAATTATTAGCTCCATTTAAACCCAACTCCTTAAAATATAAATAAAAAATAAAAATATTGTTTGGCTAATCTCAATGATAAAACCTATAGTATCTCCTGTCATTCCACCTATTTTTTTACATATATATTTTGTTAAATATAGCGATAGTGATATAGTTATAGCTATAGGCAATATTATTTGAAATCCAAAAAATACTGTACTTATAATTGCTAAAAAGATAAGAGCAAAATTAGTTTCCTTCATATTTATGTTATCCATAAATACCTTACCCATCCCATTTTCTCTTGGATAATCACTAATTGATGCTGAAAATATAGCCATAGTTCTACCTATTATAGGTAATAAAAATATATATTTTAAATCTATATAAGAAGTTAAAAGGATGTTTATCATTAATAAAAATACTATTCCTATTACTCCAAATGCTCCTATTCTACTATCTTTCATTATTTCAAGCATTTTGTCCCTATCTCTATTTGAAAAAATACCATCTATTGTATCAGAAAATCCATCTATATGCAGTGCTCCTGTTATCCAAATATAGATAATCCATATCATCAAAGATAATACTGGTCTATGAATAAATCCATCTGAAAATGTAATAAAAAAGAGAATAAATCCAATAATGAGTCCTATTAATGGAAAATATTTTAATCCTTTTTTAAATTTTTCTTCGCTATATTCTATATATGGGACAGGTAATCTTGTAAAGAATGATAATAAAAGTATGAATCCTTTCATTAATCTTCTCCCTTAATCTTCATAGGGAGTCCTGATACTATAAAATATACTTTATCTGCCTTCTCAGCTATATATTGATTTACTCTTCCTGCAATATCACGAAATACACTACCTAATTTATATGAAGGAACAAGTCCCATGCCTACTTCATTGGTCACTAATATAACCTTCTTTTCATCTAATACTTTTAAAAGTTCTTTGATTTCTAAAAATATTTCATTTTCTAAACTATCTATTTCATCCATACTAGTATTGTCAAAATCTATATTTTTTTCTAATATTAAGTTTGTTACCATTATTGTAATACAATCTAATATAATAGTATCAGCTTCTTTAAATTTATTGTTTTCTTTTAAAGAATAAAAATCTTTGTATCTTTCTATAGTATGCCAGGAACTAGGTCGCTCTTTTCTATGCTTTTTTATCCTAGACTTCATTCCTTCATCAAAGGCAATCGCAGTCGCAATATATATTATGTTTTTACCATTTTCTTTTACTATTTTTTCAGCAAAATTACTTTTTCCACTCCTAGCTCCACCAGTTACAAGGGTTAAATCCATCTATTCACCAACTTCATCTAATGATTTTAATGATTCTATTAAAAATATGTTTTCTTCTTGCTTTTTTATAGCTATTCTAAAGTATCTATCATCTAGACCTATAAAGTCCTCACAAGTTCTAATGTATATTCCCTTTTCTAATAAGAAAGATTTTAGATTGTAAGCTTTTATTTGATTTAATTTACATAAAAAAAAGTTTATTTCTGTTTTATACACATGTAGATAAGGTATTTTTTTGAGTTCCTTATATAAAAAATCCCTCTCTACATATAACCAATTTAAAGTTCTATAAAAATATAAATCATCATTTATAACACTACTTACTGAATCAAGTGCCAAACTATTAACAGACCATGGTTCTATATTAGACTTTAGATTATCTATTATTTCTTTCTTAGCTAGTCCATATCCTAGCCTAAGTCCTGGTAGGGCATAGAACTTTGTAAGTGATCTAAGTATAAATATATGATATTTATTTATAAACTCTATAGCAGATTTTTCTTCTAAAAAGTCTATGAATGATTCATCTATAAATAAAAATATGTTTTCTTCTTTTAATATATCTAATAATTCTTTTATAAAATCACTAGAATAAAATATTCCTGTAGGATTGTTTGGATTACAAAGCACAAGGCAATCTATATTCTTTTGATTTAAATGTTCTTTAAGCCTTTTTAAATCTATCATAAAATTATCATCATCTGTTTTGAAGTATTCTATATTAGAATTACTAAGTTTAAAGGCTCTTTCATATTCATTAAAAGTAGGTTGAATTATAGATATGTTTTCAAACTTCATAGTTCTAGAAAATGTATATATGAGTTGTATTGCTCCATTAGCAAGTATTATATTTTCATCATCTATTTTTACTTTTCTAGAAATAATTTTTCTTGCAGTTTCACCATCTATTTCAGGATATTTATCAATATTTTTTAATGAATACTTTAATCTTTCCATTACTCTTTCAGATGGTCCTAAAGGGTTAATATTTATACTAAAATCTATTACAGCTTTATTCCCATAATACCCTCCATGTTTATTCATATACTTCACCTCTAGTTAATATTTTCTAAAACTATATTTCTATTCTCCAGTTTTTAGGTGCAAGTAATGCTATTATAGTAAAAAGTTCTAATCTTCCAAGAAGCATGAAAAATGACAATAATAATTTAGTTATATCACTATAAGCACCAAAGTTTTGTGTTGGACCTACAAAATCAAGTCCTGGTCCTATATTGCTTAATGTTGCAATCACTGAAGTGGATGCACTTATAAGTGATACTCCTTCAAGTGATACTAAAAGGGTTCCAATGATAAATATTATAAAGTATAGTGCAGTAAATGCTGTGATACTGTTTATAGTTGCATCAGAGATTATTTGATTGGAACTTTTAATAGAAAGTACTGCCCTAGGATGAAATATCTTTCCAATTTCTCTTTTTACAAGTTTTATAGATACCAATATTCTTATTACTTTTATGCCTCCAGCTGTAGATCCTGCACTACCTCCCATGAGCATTAGAAATACAAGTATCCCTTTGCTAAATTCAGGCCATAAGTCAAAGTCTGCTGTAGAATAACCTGTAGTAGTTATAAGCGAACTTACCTGGAAAAATGAATCTTTAAATGATGTGAAAGTATCTGCATAGTCAGTAAAATATAAATTGAGTCCTATAGCTAGTACACTAAAAAATATAATTCCTAAATATACTCTTAGTTCTTCATTCTTATAAAATTCACTATACTTACCCTTATAAATAAAATAATAAAGCGAAAAACTTACTCCTGATAAAATCATAAAAACACCTATAACTATGTGTATATAAGTACTTTCATAAAATCCTATACTTAAATTTTTGTTTGAAAATCCACCTGTTCCTACCGTTCCAAATGTGTGTATGAATGAATCATAAAGATTCATTCCTCCAATTTTAAGCATTATTACTTCAAGTACTGTTATAGTAAAGTAAGTTATATAAAGTATTTTAGCAGTATCTTTAATCCTAGGAGCAATTTTACCTGCAACAGGTCCTGGGCTTTCTGCCTTAAATATTTGAAATCCTCCAACTCCAAGTACTGGTAAAAGTGCTACAGTAAATACTAATATACCCATACCACCAATCCAATGGGTAAGAGACCTCCAAAATAATATCCCTTTTGGGAGGGACTCTACTTCTGAAAGTATAGAAGCACCTGTTGTTGTAAATCCTGATATAGTTTCAAATAATGCATCAATATATGAAATATCACTTGAAATATATAGGGGAAGTGCACCAAATATAGATGCTACAATCCAACCAAATGTTACTATAATAAGTCCATCTTTAGCTCCTAATTTACTATTATCAAATTCTCTCATAAAGAGGAAAAACCCTACAATAAGGGTTAATATAATAGTAAGTGAAAAGCCAAATGTATCATTTTCTCCATAATATAAAGACATTATTAGGGAGGGCAGCATCAATATACTTTCAATTATTAGAATACTGCCTAACACTTTTTTTACGACGCCATAATTCACTAAGCTTACCCCCCTTTTCAGGTTTAAAGAACATCTTTAAAGTGGATAAGTCTTTAGAAAGTGAAAATACCACAATTCTATCATATTGTTTCAATACAGATTCACCATTTGGAATAATAACTTCTCCATTCCTTACTATTGCCCCTATTATTACTCCATCGGGTAAATCCATTTGTGACATTGGAATGTTTGTAAATGCAGAATTTTTATCTATTTTTATCTCTGTAACTTCACCATCACCACCAAGTAAGAGGGATACAGAAACTACTTTTCCTCCACGAACTAATTTTAATATATTGCTTGCAGTAATATATATTGGATTTAAGGCTACATCAATACCTAATCTATCCATTATAGTTTCATAATTTGGCTTACTTACCTTTGCTATACATTGATTAACATCTGCTTGTTTTGCCATTAAAGCCATCAAAAGATTTTGCTCATCAAATCCAGTAGCACCTATAAAACAATCCATAGAATCAAGCTTTTCTTCTTCTAATAAATTTATATCTGTACCATCACCTTGTATTACCAAGGTTTTATCTAGTTTTGATGATAACATCTTAGCTTTTTCAGAGTCTTGCTCAATTAAAGTAGTCTTTATATTATATTCAGAAAGATTTTGTGCCAAATAATATCCTATATTTCCTCCACCTAATATCATAACTTTTTTAATTTCATGTAATGATTTATTAAACTTAAAATCTTCACTTAATTTTTGTATATCATTTCTTTCACCAATAACATGAATAATATCATTGTCTTCTAAAGTAGTAGCTCCATTAGGGATTATTAGCTTACCATTTCTAGAAATAGCAGTGATAAGTAATTTTTCAAAGCCTTCAATATCCATTATTCTTTTATTTATTAAATTTTTAGTTTTAGATATGTTAAAATCTAGCATCTGTACCCTACCACTTGCAAAATCATCAGAATAAAACCCATAGCTTCTTAGTAGATATTTTTCAATAGCTAAGGCAGTTTCAAGATCTGGATTTATGATATGATCTATTCCCATCTTACTCTTTATAAAATGAAGTTGTTTGAAGTATTCTGGATTTCTTATTCTTGCTATAGTTTGAGTGCATCCTAATTGTTTAGCTAATGAACAAATAACTGTATTCGTTTCATCACTACTGGTTGCAGCAACCATAAGGTCATAATTTTTTATATTAATTTCTTTTAAAATTTGCATATTAATTCCATTGCCATGTATTGTAAGAACATCTATGTGTTCATTTATCTTGTTTAATACTTCTTCATTTTTATCTATCATAGTAACATTTAAATTTTCTTGAATCATAAATTTAGCTAGCCTGTAACCTAGCTTACCTGCTCCAATTATCAGTACATTCATATTAACACCTCTACATCTTTAAAATATTATAACCTCATTCTAACACATATACATACTAAAACAAGGTAAATATTAAAGTTTGGTGTTTAAATAATATATAACAATATAAAGATAATAAATACTACAAATAAAATCTCCGATATATACATTATATTTATTGTTCTTTTTATATCTTCTATGATAATTTTTCTGTTTTTATCACCTATTGTAGGTTTATATATCTTCTCACCAAAATAAATGTTTTCCCCACCAATTTGTATGTTTAATAAGCCTGCTACAGCTGATTCAGGATAAGCTGCATTTGGACTTTTATGATTTAATCTATCTCTTATAAGGATTTTAAATCCATTTTTCATATCATATTTAAAGCCCCCTAAGATCATAAATACTGCACCTATTCTTGCAGGAATAAAATTTACTAAATCATCTACCTTAGCTGAAAAATATCCTATATCTTTATATTTTTCATTAATATAACCTACCATTGAATCAAGGGTATTTATAGCCTTATATAAAAATACAAATTGAACTGGCATGCCTAGTAAAAATCCTATAAATATATAAAATATTGGTGCCAATACTCCATCAATAGTATTTTCTGCTATTGTCTCTATTGTAGCTCGTGTTATTTCATCTTCTTCTAATTTTTCTGTATCACGTCCAACTAAATATGATATTAAAAGCCTAGCTTTTTTCATATCTTTTTCTTTTAATACCTTATAAATCTTAATACCTTCATCTTTTAAACATTTTGCTGCAAGAGATGTATAAAGTAAATAAATAGTGATTAAGGTTTTAAATATTGGGTGAATTACATTAGCTAAAAAAAGTATCAAGCTAATACTTATAAAAACGGTAGATAATACTAATATCAAAAGTAAGGCCCCACCTTTTTTAAGGTCAGTATTTGATTTTCTAATTCTCTCTTCCACATATGAAATAAGTTTACCTATATAGATAATAGGATGAGGTATATTATAAGGATCACCAAATAAAAAATCTAATATAATAGCTGATAATAGTATAAATACTTCTGTCATTTTAAATTCCTATTATATCTTTTATTTTTTTCATATCTAAGTTTTCTCTTGTCATATCAGCTAACTTATTATACTCATTTTCTTTTATGTCTTTAAAGTTAATATTTTGATCGTTCTTTTTAAGTCCCTTTTTTTCTATAAGCTCATCTATTAAATTTCTTCTAAAATTATCATTTTCAAATATACCATGCAGATAAGTTCCATATACTGTGCCTTTTTCATTTATAGCACCATCAAGCTTGCCATTTTCTAGCTCTATAAAAGGCTTACAATCAAATCTTTCAGTTTTTCCCATGTGAATTTCATATCCACTTACCCTTTCACCACTCAGAATTCCTTCTACTCTTAAAGTATCTTTTACTTCATTTATAATAGTCTTCGTTTTAAGAAGTCCTAGGCCATTTATTCTATCCATATTAGATTCAATATGCTTAGGATCAGCAATTTCTTCTCCTAACATTTGGTATCCACCACATATGCCCATTATAGGAATATCTTCCTTGTGCTTTTTATAAATTAACTTATCTAGGTCACTTTGTATGATATATTCCATATCCTTTATGGTGTTCTTACTTCCTGGAATAATTAGAAAATCTATATTGTCAAAGTCTTCTTTTTTTGTTATATATCTTACACTTACTCGACTTTCCATCTCTAAGGGCGTAAAGTCACTGAAATTTGATACAAATGGGAGCTTGATGACCCCTATATTTATATCATTTTCTTTTTTGTTTGAAAATCTAGTAGATATACTATCTTCATCATCAATATTTAATTGTGTATAAGGTAATACTCCAAGACAAGGAATATTTATTTTTTTTTCTAACATTTTTATCCCGGGATTTAATATTTCGATATCGCCTCTAAACTTATTTATTATAAATCCTTTTATTCGAGCTTTCTCTTCAGGCTCCATTAGCATTATAGTTCCATAAATACTTGCAAAAACTCCGCCTCTTTCAATATCACCTACAATTATCACAGGGCTATCTACCATCTCAGCTAATCCCATATTTACAATATCATTTTCACGTAAATTTATTTCAGCAGGGCTTCCTGCTCCTTCTATAGTGATTATATCAAATTTATCATCTAATTCATTATATGCATTTTTAACTGTTTCCTTTATATGGGGTACTTCTTTTCTATATTCAGCTGCTGTTAAAGTTTTGTGAACCCTACCCATAACTATAACTTGGCTACCTATATCAGATGTAGGTTTAAGTAGTATGGGATTCATAGAAACTTCTGGCTCTATTCCTGCTGCTTCAGCTTGTACCACTTGAGCTCTACCCATTTCTTCGCCCTTTTTGGTTACATATGAATTTAAAGCCATGTTTTGAGATTTAAATGGACATACACTATATCCATCTTCTTTAAATATTCTGCAAAGTGCAGCTGTAATTATACTCTTACCTACAGAAGATCCTGTGCCTTGTATCATTATATTTTTCGCCAAAAATATCACCCTCTTCTAACTTATTTTTTAAATTCATAAAATTCTTTTTCATTTTTAAATAAAGGGGTCTCTAAATTTTTATAAATCTTAACAAGCCAAGGCTCCTTTAAATTAGCTCTTTTTAATGTATCATCATTTAAGAATATTTCACTTGGAATACCTTCATCTATAATCTCACCTTTATTTAATACATATACATAATCACAATATTCATATATAAAATCCATATCATGACTGGAAACTACTGTTTTTTTGCCCTTTTCTACGATGTCATTCATAGTATTTAACATGTTTTCTGACATCTTAGGATCAAGCCCTGCAAGGGGTTCATCAAAAAAAATCATCTTACAATCTAGTGCTAAAACTCCTGCTATTGCAACTCTCTTTTTTTCTCCATGACTTAGAAAATGAACTGGTTTATCTTTAAATTCTTCTATATTAAGTAATTTAATTACATCATCAACTTTTCTTTTAATAATATCTTCATCATATTTTAAATTTCTAAGTGCAAATGCTATATCATCATAAGTATTAGAATAAAATATCTGTTTATCTGCTTCTTGAAAAACTATACCAACTTCTTTTCTTAAACTTCTAAGAAATTTTTTGTTATACTTTATTTTTTGATCATTAAAGAGCACTTGACCTTTTCTGGGTTTTAAATACCCTATTAAATTTAAAAAAAGGGTAGTTTTTCCTGCTCCATTGCTACCAACTATCCCTATCTTATCTCCATTATTTAAATCTATATTTATATTTTTTAATGCTACTTTTCCATCTTCATAATTATAATTTAAATCCATTGTCTTTAACATATATTCACCTACATATAAAATTGACTGTCATAATTCTTGCTTTCAAGGGAAATTATCATTTCTTCATACCTTTTAATCATTCTCACAATAAGCACCCTTAAAAGCAATCCCAAAGAATTAAAACTATTTTTAATATTGCTATATCCAAATTTTAAATCTTGAGCTCTATAAATTAAAGATATTTCTTCTAAGAGTATAAATATAAATCTATAAGTTAGCATTGTAAGTTCAATTAATAACATGGGTACCTTATATTTTAATAATAGTTTGATTAAGTTATTAAAAGGAGTAGTTAATATCAAAAAATAACTACAAGATATAGCAGATAAGGCTCTAGTAGTAAGAGTGATAGCTTTAAGTAAGCTATCTTCTCTTATCACTATAAAAAAATTAGAAATTTTAATGCTAAATAAACTATTTATATCAGTGTCTGAGATAATAAATATAAAGGCTAGCAAGCTTAAAAGTATGAAACTAATTGGTAGTAGATATATTTTAAGATAAGCTTTTAAGGGTACTTTAGCAAAGCCTACTATAATAAAGCCCATAATAAAAAATATAGTTACATGTATATAGGTATTAGACATAAATAGTGCTATGGATATCATGATCATAAAAAACCACAGTTTTATATGATCATTAAAGTATCTTAGTTTATTTATATAAGCATATTTATCAATTGCTAGCATTTTTGGTCTTACCCTTCATGTAACCTAAGAAGTAAGCTATTATACCTGTCCCTACAGCACCTTGTAATGTGAATATGAGTGTTTCAGTTTCGCCCCCTGGTGGCTCCCAAAGAGGGCTAAACCATGGAGTATAACTTTCAGGAATGGCTTCTTCAGCTAAAGAGTCACTTCCTGCAAATTCAGAGTCTTTTATCACAAGTACGGGTAGTGCTACAATTATTAAAACTATGAGTAAAAGTAATAGATTTTTATATTTGGTTTTCATGTGCTAAAACTCCTTCCTTCCTATACTCAGATATTAAATTGTATAAAATAACACTAAGTATTCCTTCAGCTATTGCAAGGGGTATTTGTGTTATTGCAAATATAGATAAAAACTTAACTAATAACTGCATAAAACTTTCACTTGCTCCTGCATGTGCTATTGAAAGCTGAAGGGCTGTAACCATATAAGTAATCAAATTTCCAAGTGCAGCTGCTAAAAATATAGAAAAACCTTTGCTAGCACCTGACTTCTGAGTTAATTTATAAATCCCAAATGCTACAAATGGTCCTGCTATGGCCATAGAAAAAGTGTTTGCTCCAAGTGTAGTTATTCCCCCATGGGCAAGTAACAAGGCTTGGAAAAGTAATACTATTACCCCTATAACGCTCATTGGTGTTGGTCCTAAAAGCACTGCTCCAAGTCCTATGCCTGTAGGGTGAGATGAACTTCCTGTTACTGATGGCAATTTTAAGGCTGATAGAACAAAAACAAATGCTGCCATAAGTCCTATTATTATCTTCTTGTTTGGATCTTTTTTTACCATTTTAGAAATCTTTCTAAAACCTATGATTACAAATGGTAAACTTACAATTGTCCAAAATACCGACCAAAAAGGACTTAAATATCCTTCCATAATATGCATAGCATTCGCATATCTTGGCAGAAACATTAAAACTAAAGCTGCTGCTAAAACTAAATACTTCTTTTTCAAATGTATCCCCTCCGAATATTTTATAAAATAAAAATCCTACCACGGAGGTAGGATTAAATTTATAGCTATAAAATATTCTTATTAGCTAGTTTCTCCTTCCCTCCGAAGTTTAACTTAGTAAAATCAGGCAGGTCTCCTGGCTTCCATCATCCTACTTTCTCTCCTTCCCATTCTAATGAACAGTGGATATGAGATTTCGTTATGGTTACAGTAGCGGGGGCTGCAGAGGATTCTAACCTCTTTCCCTATTAATCATAAATCATGAACCTAATTTTAATATTCAATTTTTATTCTTATATTTATAATATCATTCTATCTCTTCTAATTCAACTGGTTTCTTTAATAATTTTAATAATATTGCTGTAGCTATAGATCCTGCTAGTATTGCTACTATATATAATAGCCAATTTGTAACTACAGGGAATACAAATACTCCCCCATGTGGTGCGGGTGAAGATGCTCCAAATATTGCTGATAATCCTCCTGCTATTGCTGAACCTACTATTACTGAAGGAATTACAGATTTTGGATCTGCCGCTGCAAAAGGTATTGCACCTTCTGTTATGAAAGATAATCCCATTACATAATTAGTTTTACCAGCATCTCTTTCTTTTAAAGTAAATCTATCTTTAAATAATGTAGTAGCAAGTGCTATTCCAAGTGGAGGCACCATTCCACCAGCCATAACTGATGCCATTATTTCTCCATTTCCTGATGCAACTGAAGCTACACCAAAAACATATGCTGCCTTGTTTACTGGTCCACCCATGTCTACTGCCATCATTCCACCAAGTACTAATCCTAATAATAAACTATTTGTTCCTCCAAGACTAGACAACCAATCGTTTAATCCAGTGTTGAGCCATTCTACTGGTGGTACTATAAGAAAGGTCATAATAGCTCCTACTATCAGTATTCCAAATAAAGGGAATAATAATACAGGCTTTATTCCTTCAAGTGATTTTGGTAAATAAGAAAATAATTTTCTAAGTGCCCTTATTACATATCCTGCTAAAAACCCTGCTACAAGTGCGCCTAAAAATCCTGCATTTCCATCTGCTGCAAGTGCTCCACCTACAAAACCTGGTGCTAGAGCTGGCCTATCCCCAATTGAACTTGCAATGTAACCTGCAAGTATTGGTAATATAAATCCAAAAGCTGTTCCACCTAATGTGTTAAAAAATGCAGCAATTTCATTGCCAGAACCATAATCTCCTGCTCCTGCATTGTTAAAATCAAATAAAAATGCTAGGGCTATAAGTATTCCTCCACCTACTACAAAGGGTAGCATGTTTGATACACCATTCATCAGATTTCTATATATTCCTTTTCCTACTCCACCGCCTTCAGTAGTTGATGATTGTGATTTACCTTTTGTCTTATACACTTTTCCATCCTCAACTAATCCTCTTTCTATAAGAGCACCAGGTTGCTTTATTGCATCTGATACTGGTGTTTGAATAACTATTTTTCCATCAAATCTATCCATCTCTACTTTTGTATCTGCTGATACTATTATAGCTTTTGCATTCCTTATGTCTTCATCTGTTAATCTGTTTTCTACTCCAGTTGATCCATTTGTTTCTACCTTTATATCTACATTCATTTTTTCAGCCTTAGCTTTTAGTGCATCTGCTGCCATATAAGTATGAGCTATGCCTGTAGGACAAGCTGTAACTGCAAGTAATCTTTCTCTTTTTTGTTCTACTTTAGGATTTTCTTCTTCTAATCCTTCTTTTTCTATTTGTTTTTTATCTATTATATCTAATATTTCTTCTTTACTTTCAGCAAGTAATAACTCTTTTCTAAAGTTTTCATCCATCAAAAATGTAGATAGTTTTTGTAGTGTTTTTAAATGATCAGTATGTGCACCTTCACTTGCTGCTATCATAAAGAATAAAAATGTAGGTTCTCCATCTAATGAATCAAAATCAATACCATCTTTACTTCTTGCAAATGCTATTGAAGGAGTATTTACTGCTTTTGTTTTAGCATGTGGTATTGCAATACCTTCACCTATTCCTGTAGTTCCTTCTGATTCTCTTTTTAATATTTCTTTTTTAAATTCTGCCTTGTCATTAAGTCTACCTGCTTCATCTAATTTATCTATTAGTTCATTTATTACGTCTTCCTTTTTTGTATTTTCTAAATCTAATATAATAGTATCTTTTTTAATTAATTCAGTAATTTTCATATTTTCACATCCTTCACTTTAATCTTTCAATATTCACTCTTTCAAGTAGTTCTTGAACCTCTTCTTTTTTTGCTAGGTCTGTGGAAAAGGCTGTTGCACTAGCTGCTGCTACTGCCCATCTAAATGAATTTAGAACATCTTTAGTCTTTGTATAACTGGATAAAAACCCTGCTATCATTGAATCTCCTGCTCCTACTGAATTTTTAAGACTCCCTTTTATTGGCTTTGCAAAATAAATCTCTGAATCTGTAAGAAGTATGGCACCATCACCTCCCATTGAAACTATTACATTTTGCGCTCCTCTTTCTAGCAATTTTTTTCCATATTTTATGATTTCATCATTACCCTTTATCTCCACATTAAATATTTCTTCTAATTCAGCTATATTTGGTTTTATCAAAAATGGCTTATTAGACAATGTCTTTTTAAGTGCTTCACCCGTTGTATCTACTATTATATGGATATCTTTTTCCTTTAATCTTTCTTGCAAATCAAAATACATATCACGTCTAAGTGATGATTGAATATTTCCTGCTAGTATTAAAAAATCTCCATCTTCTAAATCATCAATCTTTTCATAAAACTCATCTAGTTTTTCTTTGGATATCTCAGGACCAGATGCATTTATCTCAGTTTCAATATCACTCTTTAATTTAACATTTATTCTAGTAAATTCATCTAAGTGTATGAAATCTGTTTTTATTTCATCTTTAGATAGATAATCTTCTAAATATTTACCAGTAAATCCACCTACAAAACCTAATGCTGTACTTTTTACTTCCAAATTATTGAGTACTCTTGATATATTTATACCCTTACCACCAGGATAAATATAAGTATTTTTTGATCTGTTCGTCTCACCAAAGTTTATTTGATCTATTTCTATTGCATAATCTATTGCTGGATTAAAAGTTACTGTATAAATCATTATTTAACCTCTCCTATCTCTGTATATTTACTATATTATTTTCCAAAAAAGCATTGCTTTAGACATCTACTTTAATCAATATTCTTATATAAATGATACCACTATTTACATAAAGAAAACATTTATATGATTTTTATATGCAAAGCGTGATATTTATAGCTTTTTTGTGGTATTATTATATTATAGCTTTTATTTTTTACCACATAATGTGATGGAGGTTTTTTTATGAATGATTTTTATAATAATTTTTTAACTTATCTAGAAATGGAAAATAGGGAAAAGGCTTTGAATTATGTTTTAGAAAAGATTAAAAATAAGGAAATTGATATCGTTTCCTTATATACAAAGATTTTATCTCCTACATTATATGAAGTTAATTTTTGGGAAGATGAATCTTATCATGTATGGAAGGAACATGTTAGAAGTTCTATCATAAGAACTATTATAGAAAATTGCTATCCTTATGTTATAAAGGAAAGGGATAATAAGTATAATATAAAACATAATAAAAGAGTAGCTGTAATTTGTCCTAAAGAAGAACAACATGAATTAGGTGCAAGGATGGTTACAGATTTTTTCATATTAGCTGGATACGATTCCATATTTGTAGGGGCTAATACTCCAACTAGTGAATTTATATCAGCTCTAAAAAAAATAGAATTAGATTATATTGCCATATCTGTTTCTAATTATTATAATTTAGTAGATACACATAGGGCAATTCAAAAAATAAAAAGTATAGATGAAAATATAAAAATCCTGGTAGGGGGAAATGCTTTTAAAAACAAAAAAGATTCATATAAAGATATGGGTGCAGATATGTATTTAAATAATTTTTCTGACATCTTAAGTTTAGGAGAGGAAGATTCACATGAAATTAGCATTTAAAATAGCAGTAAGATTTTTAAAATCAAATAAAGGTCAAACTGTACTTATAGCTCTTGGCATTGCGGTTGGAGTATCAGTACAAATATTTATAGGTTCACTTATACAAGGACTTCAAAGAGATCTTGTAGATACTACAATAGGTAATTCATCACAAATTACAATAAAATCAGAATCAAATGACACGCAGATAACAGATTATAAGGAAAAATTAAAAACCATAAAAAATACTGATGATAGAATAAATAACATATCTGTATCAGCAGATGGTCCTGCTTTAACTACTGATGATGATGAAAATTATTCACTTCTTATAAGAGGATTAAATATTGATAATGCTGATAATATATATGATATTAAGGATAGAATATATGAAGGCAAAAAGCCTCAAAGTGAAGGTGAGGCTTTAATAGGTAAGTCTTTAAAAGAAGACTTGAATTTAAGTTTAGGAGATAATATCAATATAGTTACTAATTCTGGAAAAACTAAAGATATGAAAATAAGTGGTTTTTTTGATTTAGGTGTGGCATCTATTAATGATTCATGGATGATAACCACAGTTGAAACTTCTCAAAATTTATTTGATTATGATAATAGCGTTACTAGCATAGAAATGCAAGTAGATGAAGTATTTGAAGCAGATGTTATTGCTAGTAAAATAGAAGATAATTTAAAAGGTGTAAATATAACAAATTGGAAGGCTCAAAATGAACAGCTTTTAAGTGGATTAAATGGTCAATCTGTTTCAAGCATTATGATACAAGTTTTTGTTATGATATCAGTGGTACTTGGTATAGCCTCTGTTCTTGCTATAACTGTACTTCAAAAATCTAAACAACTTGGTATACTTAAAGCTATGGGTATAAAAGATAAAACAGCATCTTTAATATTTTTATTTGAAGGATTAATTCTTGGTGTAATGGGGGCAATCCTTGGTGTTGCTTTAGGACTTTTAATAAGTTTTGCATTTACAAAATTTGCTCTTAATCCAGATGGAAGTCCTGTTATTGCCTTATATATTGATCCAGTCTTTATAACAGTTTCAACTTTTATAGCAATAGCAGCAGCTCTTCTAGCATCATTTATACCAGCTAGGCGTTCTTCAAAACTAAGTCCAATAGAGGTGATTAGAAATGGGTGATAGTATTTTAAGACTCGAAAATATAGATAAGATTTATGGTGAAAAAATCAAGACAAAGGTATTACATGATATAAACTTAGAATTTAATAAAGGTACATTTAATTCAATAATAGGAGCTTCAGGTAGTGGAAAGTCTACCCTTTTAAATATATTAGGTACTCTTGATAAACCAACAAATGGAAAGATATTCATTGATGGAAAGAGAACTGATAATATGAAGAAAAATGAAATAGCAAAGTTAAGAAATGAAACATTAGGATTTATATTTCAATTTCATTATCTTTTACCTGAATTTACAGCTATTGAAAATGTACTAATGCCCTATAGAATAAGTGGTAAAAAAGTTACAAAGGAAGTTAGAAAAAGAGCAGAAGATTTGATTGAGTTTGTGGGATTAACTAAGGTTAAAGATAACCTAGCTACTGATATGTCTGGAGGACAACAACAAAGAACAGCCGTTGCAAGGTCCCTTATAAATAAGCCTAAAATACTCCTTGCAGATGAGCCTACAGGGAATTTAGATTCTGAATCAACAGAAAAAGTATATTCGCTTTTAAGAGATATTAGTAAAGAGATGAATACAACTTTTATAGTTATAACACATGATAAAAAAATTGCAGAAAGAACAGATAGAATCATAGAATTAAAAGATGGAAAAATAAATATGGATGAAAGTAAATAAAAGACGCATATGCGTCTTTTATTTCTTTTAATTAACCTAATGCAACATCTAAGGACATCATGACAGCAAAACCAAGCATAACTCCTATTGTTGCTACATCAGTATGTGATTCTTGTTGGGCTTCTGGAATAAGCTCTTCTACTACAACATATATCATAGCACCTGCTGCAAAGGCTAATGCATAAGGTAGTATTGGTCTCATAACAAGTACTAGCGCTGCTCCTAAAACTCCTGCTATAGGCTCAACTACTCCTGATGCTTGACCATACATGAAACTTTTACCTCTTGATAAACCTTCTCTCCTTAAAGGAACTGATACTGCTGCACCTTCTGGAAAGTTTTGTATACCTATACCTATTGCAAGAGCTATTGCACCTGCTACTGACGCTGATTCTAAACCAGCTGCAGCTGCACCAAAAGCAACTCCTACAGCTAGTCCTTCAGGTATATTATGTAGGGTTACTGCAAAAACTAAGAGTATACTTCTCTCCCAACTTGTTTTGATTCCTTCAGCATGTTCTCGAGGTTCACCTAAATGAAGATGAGGGAGTAATTTATCCACTACCCATAAAAATGCTCCTCCAGCTAAAAATCCAATTACTGCTGGTATAAATGATCCACCTGACATTTCTATGGCGGGAGCAAGTAAAGACCAAAAACTTGCAGCTATCATAACACCTGCTGCAAAGCCTAGCATCCCATTTAAAACATTTCTGTTTATTGTCTTAAAGAAAAAAACAAGTGATGCACCAAGTGCTGTAACACCCCATGTAAATAATGTTGCGAGTAATGCTTGAACTATAGGGTTTAAATCTAAAAACCAATTCATAATATCTCTCCTTTATTTATACACTTATATTATATTCTTTAACTTGGTCCTCTGTCAAGAAAAAGGACAAATTAAA
Source organism: Senegalia sp. (in: firmicutes) (assembly GCF_052088025.1). Lineage (NCBI taxonomy): Bacteria > Bacillati > Bacillota > Clostridia > Eubacteriales > Clostridiaceae > Senegalia > Senegalia sp. (in: firmicutes). The sequence goes on from NZ_JBQCYD010000013.1 coordinate 58,228, forward strand.
CGTAATAAAACTATCTTCTGCT
>NZ_JBQCYD010000014.1:0-56784 GCF_052088025.1 Senegalia sp. (in: firmicutes)
AAATGATAATTTTGTGACATTAGAGTTAAAATATGATATAATTAAGGTATAATTTATTAAGGAGGAATAATTATGGATGATATCCCTATTGTTTTAGAGGATTTTTTAAACTATTTAGACACTATTAAAGGCAAATCAAAAAACACTATAAAAGAATATTATTATGATCTCAGAACATTTTTAAGATTCATTAAAAAGAGATATGAATTAGTAGATAAAGATATAGAGTTTAACGACATAGACATTAGTGATTTAGATATAGCGATAATAAGAAAGATAAATTTACAAGATTTGTTTTCTTATATTTCCTTTGTAGATAAAAAAAGAAATAACTCTACAAACACTCGTGCACGTAAAATTGCAAGTATTAGATCTTTTTTTAAATACTTACATAATATAGTTGAATTAGTAGATGTAAACCCAACTATAAATTTAGAAACACCTAAATTAACTCAAAGACATCCCTCTTACCTTACTCTTGATGAATCACTTGAATTAATAGAAAATATCGAAGGTGAATTCAAAGTTAGAGATTATGCTATAATAATGATATTTTTAAATTGCGGCCTTAGGCTTTCAGAACTTGTTAGCATCAATATAGATAAAATAAAAAATGATACTTTAACAGTTATAGGTAAGGGAGATAAAGAAAGAACCATATATTTAAATGAAAGTTCCCTAAGAGCAATAAATGAATATTTAAAAATAAGACCAAATGAAAATATAAAAGATAAAAAAGCTTTATTCTTAAGTAAAAGAAAAAATAGATTGAGTGTACGTGCAGTTCAACATTTAGTTAAAAAACATTTAAAAAATGCAGGGCTTGATACAGATGACCTATCAACTCATAAATTACGTCACACTGCAGCTACTTTGATGTATAAGCATGGTAATGTAGATATAAGAGCCTTACAACAGATATTAGGCCATTCTAGTGTATCTACTACTCAGATATACACTCACTTAGATGATGATAAATTAAGAGAAGCCGTAAAAAGTAATCCCCTATCTAAAAATACCAAGAGATTTTAATCTCTTGGTATTTTTAGAATATCTCCTGGCTTTATCCATTCATTTTCTATATCATTTACTTCTCTAATTTCATAAACTATTTTTCTTATATCTTCTCCATTGGGATTATTCTCCTTAGCAATATTCCATATACTATCACCCTTTTGTACAAACACCTTATTGTAATCCTTATATGTATCACTAGCAAAAACTATTCCTAAAACATTATTTAATAGTAAAGCAAGTACTAATGTAATTACTGATAAAAACATTGTAAACCTAACCCTATTTACTATAACTATTTTTTTATTATGCATTTTAAGCCCTCCTCGAACGTTAGTTCCTTATATTAACTTAATTATAGCAGAACGCACGTTCTTTGTCAACATAAAGTCGAACGAATGTTTGATAAAATTTATGTCTTGTGGTATAATAAATTAAAATTGACATTGTGAGGTGCTATATATGTATGAAGAACTATCAACTAAACAAAGTAATATATTAAAATTCATAAAAAAAGAAATTATGCAAAAAGGTTATCCACCATCTGTAAGAGAAATTTGCAAGGCTGTAGGATTAAAGTCAACTTCAACTGTACATGGACATTTATCTCGCTTAGAAAAAAAGGGTTATTTAAGACGTGATGCTACTAAACCAAGAGCAATAGAAGTCTTAGATAGTAAAAATGAAAATATTTTTAGTAGAAAAGAAATAATAGAGGTGCCAATAATAGGAAAAGTTACAGCAGGTATCCCTATATTAGCTACTGAAAATATAGAAGATACTTTCCCACTTTCTATAGATATAGTAAAGAATGATACAGTTTTTATGCTTTCAGTAAGCGGCGAAAGTATGAAAGATGCTGGTATATTAGATGGTGATTATGTACTAGTTAAACAGCAAAACACTGCAGAAAATGGAGATATTGTAGTTGCTTTAATAGAAGATGAAGCTACTATTAAAAGATATTTTATAGAAAAAGACCATATCAGATTACAACCAGAAAACTCTAGTATGGATCCTATAATAGTAACTGATGTCTCTATTCTTGGAAAAATAAGAGGAGTATTTAGAACTATAGATTAAAGGCCAAAGAAGGCCTTTTTTATTATATTAATTTTTCTTTTTCAAATTGAGCTAATACATTCATAAGAGCATATTTACTATGGTAATAATTCAGTCCTCCTTGAAAATAAACTACATAAGGTTTTCTTATAGGGGCATCAGCACTTAGCTCTATAGAAGAGCCTTCTATAAATGCTCCTGATGCCATAATTACTTTATCTTCATAACCAGGCATATGCCAAGGCTCTAATCTAACATGAGAGTCTACTGGAGAGGAAGATTGTATGGACCTGCAAAATTCAACTACCTTTTTTTCATCTTCCATCTTAATTGCTTGAATTATATCACCTCTCTTATCTTCCACATCAGGTATTATTTCATAACCTAAGTCTTTAAAAACCCTACCTATAAGTAGAGCACTTTTAAGAGATTCCTTTACTATCATAGGTGCTAAGAAAAATCCTTGTAAAGTATTTCTAGTAGTTCCAAAAGTAAGACCACAATCTTTACCTACGCCAGGAGCAGTGCTTCTATTAGCAATTCTTTTAACTAAATCACTTCTACCAACTATATATCCACCTGTTAAGGCTAATCCTCCACCTGGATTTTTAATTAAAGAACCAGCTATAATATCAGCTCCTACTTCAATAGGTTCTTGAGTATCAACAAACTCACCATAACAATTATCTACCATGCAAATTATATCTTCTCTGACTCCCTTTATCTTTTTTATAATATACTTTATCTCATTTATAGTAAGAGCCTTTCTAAAGCTATACCCTGTAGATCTTTGTATTAATACAATTTTAGTTTTATCAGATATGCTTTTTATTAAATTGTTAATATCCACACTATTATCACTTTTTAATTCGATTTCTTTATATCTTATTCCTCTTTCTAATAATGTTCCAGGTTCATCCCCTTCAGTCCCGATCACTTTTAATAAAGTATCATAGGGACTACCCACAGCAGATATAAGTTCATCTCCTTCTAATAATATCCCTGATAGTGTAAGAGATAAAGCATGAGTGCCAGAAACTATAGTTGGTCTTACTATTGCATCTTCAGCACAGAAAACTCTTTTATAAATATCTTCAACTTTATCCCTGCCTATATCACCATAGCCATAGCCTGTAGTCCAATTAAAATTTGTAGAATCTAAACGTTCTTCTTGCATAGCATTTAATACTTTAATTTGATTGTATTCACTTATTTCATCAATTTCAATAAATCTACCTTTTAATTTATCTTCAGCATTTTTAACCTTTATAATTATATCTTTGCTTATATTTTGTTTACATAATATTTTTTCTGTTAACTCATTCATAATTTCACCTTCTTAGAGTATTTAAAAAATTAAAAAGCATTCTATCCGAAGAAGAATACTTTTTAATCAATTATAGTATTACTTTTCTGTTAAATCAACATTTTTTGCTGGTATCATAGTAGATATAGCATGCTTATAAATAATATTTTGAGTCCCTTCATTTTCTAAGGCAATAGTATAATTATCAAAGCCTTTTACTATACCTTTGAGCTGAAAACCATTTACTAAAAAAAGTGTTACTGGAACGTGTGCTTTTCTTAACTTATTTAGAAATACATCTTGCAGATTAATGTTGCTTTTCATAAGCTATACACTCCTTAACAAATTTTTATTTATAACAGAAACCATAGTTTCAATTATATCATTTTCGCTTTCAAAATCTACTTTATTTAACCAATTAATTCTCTCATCTTTCTTAAACCATGTAATTTGTCTTTTAGCAAACCTTCTGGTATCTCGTTTTAAAAGTTCTATAGCTTCTTTTAAACTATATTTACCTTCTAAATACCCTATAATTTCTTTATACCCCAAACCTTGCATAGAAATTAAAGATTTATCATATCCCATATCTAATAAACTTTTAACTTCTTCAACCAATCCATCTTCTAACATTATATCTACCCTTTTATTGATTCTTTCATATAGTTTATCTCTATTCATAGTTATTCCAAATATAATTAAATTAAAATCAGTGTTTGGTTTTCTAAAATCATCGTAACTATCACTCATTGCTTTACCAGTCTCATAAAAAATTTCAAGTGCTCTAACTATTCTTTTAGTATCATTTTCATGTATTCTAATATATGATTTGTAATCAACTTCTTTTAATAAGTCATGTATATACTTGTTACCATGTTGTTTTGCCAAATCATAGTATTTATCTCTTAATTCATTATTGGATATAGCTTTTTTAAAATCTAAATCATATACTAATGAATTAATATATAATCCAGTTCCTCCAACTACAAGAGGTAATTTATTTCTTAAATAAATATCATCAATATATTTATAAGCATTATTTTTAAAATCAGAAACACTATATTCTTCATTAGGATATTTTTCATCAATCATATGATGATTTATATCATTCATTTCCTGTTTAGAAACTTTAGCAGTACCTATATCCATGTATTTATATATTTGCATAGAATCGGCAGAAATTATCTCTGCATTAATTTTTTTAGCTAAGTCTATAGATATAGAAGTCTTACCAGAAGCAGTTGGTCCTACTATAATTATTAAATCTTTTTTCATAAAATCATCCTTAAATTATTGTATTCTTTTAAACATCTTTTCAATTTCATATCTAGTTATTTTAATTGTAATAGGTCTCCCATGAGGACATGTAAATGGATTGTTACACTTTTTTAGGTCACTTATCAAGTTGTTTATTTCAATATCACCTAAAAAATCACCTGCTTTGATTGCATTTGTACAAGCCATTTTTATTATCTTCTCTACCCTTAATTCATATTTATTACTTAAATCATTATTTAAATTATCCAAAATATCAATAAACAAATCGTTATCATTAGGTAATCCAAATAACATAGGAACACCTCTTAAAAGTATACTATTATGACCAAAATCAGATATATCAAAGCCTAAACTTGTAAATAAATCCATGCTTTCTTTAACTAGTTCATAATCATAGTGATTTAAATTAATAGTTCTAGCTACAAGCAAAGGTTGAACTACAACTTCTTCTTTTTGAAATTGTGTTCTAAATTTTTCATACATAACTCTTTCGTGAGCTGCATGTTGATCTATCATATACATAGAATTATTAATTTTATCTTCTCCAATTATATAAGTATTAAATATCCTACCTACTATATTTAAATCAGGGAATATTTTAGAAACTTTTTGTTCTTGTTTTTCCTCATGCTTTTCTTTATTATAATCTTTTTTTTCTTTAGTATAATTATTATTGAATTTATCACTATCATTATTTAAGTTTTCATTTACTAAGTCTATATTCTTTTCTTTTTTTCCCTTATAGAGTGTATTATTTATATTTATATTTTCTTTTGTATTGTCATCTATTATATCTATAATATTTTCTTGTTTTTCTTCATTCTTCTTTTTATTAAAGTTTATTTTAGGTATTAAATTTTTTTCTAGTAATTTTTCTCTGATTATGTTTTTAATTATAGATATAATTTCTAAATCATTATTGAATCTAACTTCAATTTTTGAAGGGTGGACATTTACATCTATATTTTTAGGATCTATATTAATATATAAATAAGTTATTGGATATCTGTTAACAGTAATAAGAGAGCTATATGCATCCTCAATAGCTTGTGATAATGATATACTACTAACATATCTACCGTTTATAAAAATTAATTCATTGTTCCTATTACCTCTAGTAAAATTAGGCTTTGAGATGTATCCTGTTAATGAAAAGTCTTTGTTTTTAAAATTAATATCTATTAAAGATTCTATATGTTCTTTACCATAAATGCTAAATATTGTTGACTTAATATCATTATTTCCAGGAGTCTTTAATACACTTTTATTATCCTTTATATAATTAAAAGATATATGTGGATTTGATAATGATAATTTATTAATTATATTTGATATATTAGCAGTCTCTGCAGAGATGGATTTTAAAAATTTACGTCTTACAGGAGTATTATAAAAAATATTTCTGATTATAACTGTAGTTCCATCAGGGGCACCTACTTCAGCTTCTTCTTTTAGGACTCCTCCATGTATTTCAATCATATTTCCTATGTTTGTATCATTTGTTTTTGTGATTAATTCTACCATAGATACAGATGCTATACTTGCAAGAGCCTCTCCCCTAAAGCCTAAAGAGTGAATTGTCATTAGATCATCAGAATTATTTATTTTACTAGTAGAATGTCTCAAAAATGCTAGCTGTATATCATCTTTATAAATTCCATCACCATCATCAGTGATTCGAATATAATTTTTACCGCCTTCTTTTATTTCAATTGTAATATTTTTTGAATTAGCATCTATAGAATTTTCTATTAGTTCTTTTACTATAGAAGAAGGTCTTTCAATAACTTCACCAGCTGCTATTTTATTTATAGTATTGTCATCTAAAATATTTATTTTATTTGCCATTAAACCACCTAAATTTCCTTTGTTTTATCTATCAAATCATTTAATAAGTTCATGGACTCAAGAGGAGTTAAATTTATTAAATCTATATTTTTAATACTTTCTATTATTTCTTCTTTCTTAATATTAAATATATCTATTTGATTGCTATCTTCTTTAACTTTTTCTATCTTAGTGGATTTTGCTTTATTTTTATAATTTATATCATTTTTTTCAAGATTATCTAAAATTTCTTTAGCTCTAAGAATCACCTCTTGTGGTACTCCTGCTAAATTGGCTACTTCTATTCCATAGCTTTTATCAGCTTCCCCTCTTACAACTTTCCTAAGAAATATTATGTTTTCACCAGATTCTTTTACAGTTATCTTATAGTTTTTTACACCTTCTAAACTACCTTCAAGTTCAGTTAATTCATGATAATGAGTAGAAAAAAGAGTTTTGGCTCCTAATTTATTTTTATCACTTATATATTCAATAACAGCCCAAGCTATACTAAGTCCATCATAAGTACTAGTTCCTCTACCAATTTCATCAAGTATTATTAAACTATTTTTAGAGCTATTATTAAGGATATTTGCAACTTCATTCATTTCTACCATAAAAGTACTTTGACCAGAAGATAAATCATCACTTGCTCCAACCCTAGTAAATATTCTATCAACTAAAGATATATTTGAATATTCTGCCGGTACAAAACTTCCAATCTGAGCCATTAATGAAATTATAGCAACTTGTCTCATATAAGTAGATTTACCTGCCATATTAGGGCCTGTAATTATATTTAACCTATTGTCATCATTATCTAAAAATGTATTATTTGGTATAAATATCTCTTCCTTTAGCATATTCTCCACTACAGGATGTCTCCCATTTTTTATATTAATTATATTTTCATTATTAATATTTGGTTTCACATAATTATTTTTATATGCGACTTGAGATAATGAGTTTAAACAATCTATAGAAGCAAGGGTTTTTGCTGTTATTTGCATTCTTTTTATTTTATCCTTTAACTTCTCTCTTACTTCATTAAAAAGCTTATACTCTAGTACAACGCTTTTTTCTTCAGCTCCTAATATTTTATCTTCCATCTCCTTTAATTCAGGAGTGATGTATCTTTCAGAGTTAGATAAAGTTTGTTTCCTTATATAGTTATCAGGAACAGAATCTATATTAGATTTTCTTATTTCTATATAATACCCAAAAACTCTATTAAATCCTATTTTTAAAGATTTTATACCTGTTCTTATTTTTTCATTACTTTCTAATTTATTTAACCAATTTTTACCTTCATTGGATGCATCAATTAAATCATCAAGTTCTTTATTATAGTTTTTCTTTATTAGCCCTCCATCCCTTGTTTGCATTGGAGGGTCTTCATTTATAGATTTATCTATGAGTTCATAAACATCTTTTAGTAAATCAATATTGTCTGATAATTCATTTAAAAAATTAGAATTAGAATCAAACAATATCTCTTTTATTTGTGGTAATACAAAAATTGAATTTTTAAGAGCTATCATATCTCTGGCATTACAACTTCCATATGATATTTTACCTATTAACCTTTCAATATCATAGACCTTATCTAGTTCTTTTTCTATTTCATCCATTAACATTATATCTTTAAATAAATTTTCAATTGCATCCAATCTTTTATCAATCATTTTAATATCTAAAAGTGGTTCTTCCAACCACTTTTTTAACATTCTAGCTCCCATTGCTGTTGATGTTTTATCTAATATCCAAAGTAAAGATCCTTTTTTTGAATTATCTCTTATAGTCTCAGTAATCTCTAAATTCCTTCTTGTATTTATATCTATTACCATAAAATTTTCTATATTATATTTAGATATTTTATTTATATGACTTAAAGATGTTTTTTGAGTTTCATTTAAATACTCAAGTAAAGAACCACAACTCTTTATAGAATAATCATCATATGATAATCCAAAACCTTCTAAATTTAAAATATCAAATTGTCTTTTTATTACTTTTTTACTTTCATCAATATTAAATATCCAGTCTTGTGATATATCAATAAAAATATTAAATCTATCTTCAATAATTTTTGATATATTATTTTCTTTTAAGTATTTATTAGAAATGATTTCTTTAGGTTTTATTTTAGCTAATTCATCCATTAATACTTTTAAAATATTTTTATTATCATTATCTACTTTTTGAGTAGTATAAAATTCCCCAGTAGTTATATCCACATATGAAATACCTACACCTTTTTTATCTAAAAATATGCTTGCTAAATAATTATTATTATTTTCATCAAGCATATTAGAATCCGTTATTGTTCCTGGTGTTATTATCCTGACAACATCTCTTTTTACTATTCCTTTAGCTTCATTTGGATTTTCTACCTGTTCACAAATAGCAACTTTATAACCCTTATTAACTAATCTTGCTATATAACTATCAGCTGAATGATAAGGGACCCCACACATAGGGGCCTTTTCCTTTTTACCACATTCTCTACCTGTTAAAGTAATTTCTAATTCTTTGGAAGCAATAAGAGCATCTTCAAAAAACATCTCATAAAAATCTCCTAATCGAAAAAACAATATTGATTCTTTATTTTTATTCTTTATTTCCATATATTGTTCCATCATCGGTGTTAACTTAGACACATAAATTCCTCCCACTAAAACTAAATAAATAGACTAAGATTTACTTTATCCTATTTGTTACATCCTTTATTGCAACCACCACAATTAGATTCTTCACTTATACCTGTATAGTATTCTAAAATATTATTAATATTTTTCATTGTTTTTTTTATATTTGATTTAGAGTTAATATATTCTAAATAGGTTTTTTGCTCCATTAATTTTTCATTTAATTGTTTTATTTCTATATTTAGTAAATCAACCTTTTCTTCATCAGATTTAGCTAATGACTTTTTATATAATTTATTTTTTTCATCTAATTCTTCTTGTATATTTAATGCTTTAGAATCATTTTCATAATCTGCTTCTTTTTTTAAAAAATCCTTATATTCATATGAATCTTTAATGTTTTTACCAAGTTCCCTAGCTATATCTAATATTTCTTTATTCAACAAGTTCACCTTCTAATGTCCAAGTTTTAGCATCAATTACACATACATCAACAATTTTTCCTATTAATGATCCATCACCTTTAAAATGAATAAGTTTACTTGTATCAGTTCTACCAGATAATTTACTCGAATCATTTTTACTAATATCTTCCACCAAAACTTTAACCTTTTTACCTATTAAGCTTGTATTTCTTTCCAAACTAATAGGTTTTAAAGTATCAAGTAATTTATCAAATCTCTTATGCTTAACATCATCAGGTACTTGCTCTTCATCTTTAGCAGCAGGAGTTCCTTCTCTTATTGAATAGAGGAAAGTAAACGCAGAATCAAACTTAGATTTCTTCACTACATCAATAGTTTCTTGAAAATCTGCTTCAGTTTCACCTGGAAATCCTACAATTATATCTGTAGTAAGAGCTATATCAGGTATTTCAGTCCTTACTTTTTCTACTAGATTTAAATATTGTTCTTTATTATATTTTCTATTCATTTTTTTTAGTATTCTATTGCTGCCTGATTGGAATGGTAAATGAAGATGATTACATACCTTATCACAATCTTTCATTGCACTTATAAGCTCATTTGATAAATCTTTAGGATGTGATGTCATAAATCTTATTCTTTCTAAACCTTCCACATCATTTAACATATATAAAAGTTCTGGGAAAGTAGTTTTATCTTCTAAATTTTTGCCATATGAATTAACATTTTGGCCTAGTAATGTAATTTCTTTATATCCTTCTTTGCTTAATTTTATAGCCTCTTCTAAGATATCTTTAGCTTCTCTACTTTTCTCCCTACCTCTAGTGTAAGGAACAATACAATAAGTACAGAAATTATTACAGCCATACATAATATTTATAAATGCTTTAAAATCATATTTTCTTTTAGTTGGTAAATCTTCAATTATTTCTTTGCTATCTTCCCATACATCAATTAACATATTTGTTTTTTGATCATGGTCTAAAATTAGTTGTGGTAATTTATGAATATTATGAGTTCCAAATATTATATCTACATGAGAATATTTTTTCTTTATAACATCTCTTACCTCTTCCTTTTGCATCATACAACCGCATACAGCTATTATTAAATTTGGATTTTCTCTTTTAAGCCTTTTTAATTCTCCTAAATTTCCATAAACCTTTAATTCTGCATTTTCCCTAACTAAACAAGTATTATATATAATTAAATCAGCTTCTTCTTTATTAGAAGCTTCTATATATTCTAAAGAATTTAATATTCCTTCAATTTTTTCTGAATCATGCTCATTCATCTGGCAACCCCAGGTTTGAATAAGGTATTTTTTTTCTTTATTCATATGTCTTACCTCCTATTGTATCAATCCTTTCTATTATATCAAAATTATAGGCTTTTGTTAAATAAATAGAATTAATATTATATTTTAAAATATAATATTAATTCTATTTATTAAGAATAGTAAGAAATATATATACATTTCAACTTGAATTTATGATATTATGAAATTATACAAAATATATTTTTAGGGGGAATACAATGAAATTTTCTAAAAGAATTATTGATATGCAGGAATCACCTATACGTAAGTTAGTGCCTTTATCTGAAGAGACTAAAAAAAATGGTAAGAAGGTTTATCATCTTAATATAGGTCAACCTGATATTAAAACACCAACAGAATTTATGGATTCAATTAAAAAGTATGATGAAGAAGTTTTATCTTATTCTTTTTCTGAAGGTTTACCTGAGTTAATTGATAGTTTTATTAGTTATTATAAAACTTATGATATTAACTTTGAAAAAGATGAGATTTTAATTACCAATGGAGGTAGTGAAGCTATATTGTTTTCTATTCTTGCAATCAGTGATGATGGTGATGAAATTTTAGTGCCTGAGCCATTTTATACTAATTACAATGGATTTAGTAGCTCAGCAGGTGTGAATGTTGTACCAATAACTACAAAAGCTGAAAACGGATTTAAATTGCCAACTAAAAAAACTGTTCAAAGTCTGGTTACAGATAAGACAAAAGCAATTTTAATATCTAATCCAGGAAATCCTACTGGAACAGTTTATACAAGTGAAGAAATGAATATGTTAAGAGATATTGCAAAAGAAAATAATTTATATATAATTGCTGATGAAGTATATAGAGAGTTTATATATGATGGGTTCGAATATAGAAGTTTTGCTACCTTTGAAGACATAAAAGATAGAGTTATATTAGTAGATAGTATATCTAAAAGATATAGTGCATGTGGAGCAAGAATTGGTATGATTGGATCTAAAAATAAAGACTTAATTAAACAAATATTAAAGCTTTGTCAGGGAAGGCTATGTGTTCCAACTTTAGAACAAATAGGTGCTGCAAATCTTATAAATGTAACTCCAAAGTATTTTAACGAAGTAGTAGCAGAATATAAGAAGAGGCGAGATGTGGTATATAATGCTCTTTCTAACATGGAAAACGTTATATGTAAAAAACCTCATGGAGCATTTTATATCATAGCAAAATTACCTGTAGATAATGCCGAAGACTTTGTTAAATGGTTGCTTACAGATTTTGATGTAGATGGAGAAACTATAATGCTTGCACCAGCCGAAGGCTTTTATTCTACAAAAGGTTTAGGAATTGACGAAGTAAGAATTTCTTATGTTTTAAATGAAGAAAGTTTGAAAAAGTCCATGAAGATATTAGAATTAGGTTTAAAGAAATATTCATAAAAAAATAACACCCTAAAGGTGTCTACTTAAAAAATACTTATTAGAGGAAGTTTTTCTTCCTCTTTTTATTATGTTTAATGTTCTTGAGGTAACATTCTTTCATATATTTCGCATTTCTCAACATTACAATATCCATCAATATTTTGAATACAAGTTATAGCACCGCATTTTTTAAGTCTACTAACTTGCTCTCTTTTATTTATAACATTAATATTTTCATTCATATCAATTCCTCCTATTTAATTTAATTATACCACTTATTTAAAATTTCTGTCAATGGTAATTTCAGAATTATGCAACTATATATTATATATTATGCACTATACTAGTATTATATTACATATACCCATAAATATTGCATGATAAACATAGTGAAGTTGCAAAAAAATGAAGTAGAATTTTTATCCTACTTCATGAAATCATTTATTTTATATAGACCATATTTTTTTCAAATAATAATTGAATTATTTTATAAATTATCATTTCTTCATCCATTATTATTTTCATACTTTTATTGTCTTTAATTGATTTATTTATATAAAACTCTATTTCATTATTTATATTTTTAGAGATAGTTAAAATTCCTTTTTCAAATAATTTTAAATTTGCTAAAACTAAAGTTGGCAAATTAATATTTTCAAAATTTTCCTCATCAATATTATTTAATTCAAATTCACTAAATTTAATTAATAAGATTATTAATTTATTTAATGTATCTTCTGGTATATAAGAAGTTGTAAAATTTTCTGATTCAATAATATTAGTAATATATTTCTTTATTGATAATCTTGGATATATTATCAAATATTTTTCATTAATATTTATGGGTTTAAATATGTCATAAAACTTATTTATTAATTTTATAGTTAAATATATTGATTCTTTATCTATTTCAAAATTTTTATTTATATTTTTTAGATATTCTGAGCAAACTAATTGCAATAATTTAGAAATATCTCTTTGTTTATACAAGGTATTAAAATATTTATCTTTTTCTATATATAGTGGTGGTATATTATTTAAAATTGAAATCAACTTATTGAATTCATAAATATCTTTCCTTATAATGTCTTGTTCATAGTTATTTAATGAAAAATATAATTCTTTTTTATATTTAATATTAGTATTCATTTAATATCCTCCTCTAATATTAGTATTTGTATCTTCAAAATAAATATAGTATTAGAATAATTCTATATTTACTTTAAAATATTAAATAACTCAAATATTACTATACATATATATGTATAGTAATATAAAAGAAAGGATTTGATTTATATTTTTTTCATGAAAAAAATGCACGTCTTAATGAAAAGCACAAAACTTTATAAATCATTAATTATAATAATAAGTTGTATTATCATTTTATCATTAGCATTTTATCTTTTTGAATTAGAAGAAAATTCAAAAATAGATAACTTAACAGATGCACTATGGTGGGGATTTATTACTAGTACTACAGTAGGATATGGAGATGTATTTCCAATAACTTTTTTTGGAAGAATAATAGCTATATTATTAATATTAATAGGGATAGGAGTATTTGGTTTTATAACTGCTTCATTTGCCTCAATATTTGTTGAGAAAAATTTCAAAAAAGGGATGGGACTTATGGATGTGTATTTTAAAAATCATATAATTATTATAGGTTGGAATTATAAATCTAAATCTATAATTGAAGAATTAATTAATGAAAATAATGAAATGAAAATAGTAATAATAGATAATATAGAACAAAACCCTTATGACAATAAAAATATTTCATATATAAAAGGGAACCCTTGGAGCGAAGTAGTTTTAAAGAGGTCTAATATTGACTACTCTAAAACTATAATGATACTTGCAGATAAAACTTTAGATGATTTAGAAATGATGGATGCTAAATCTATACTTACCTGTTTAGCAATAAGAAGGTTAAATAAAGAAATATATATTATATCTGAAGTAGTAAACCCAGAAAACTCAGATAACTTTTTGGAATTAAATGTAGATAATATAATAATAAGCAATCAAATAGAAAGTAAGGTTTTAGTTAGAAGTATATTATATAAATCTATAAATAATACAATAAATGAACTTATAACAAATTCTAGTGGATCAGAATTATATGAAATAACTGCACCAGAAATTTATATCAATAAAAAATTTATAGATATATCTTGTGATTTTTTAAATAAAAATATAACTTTAATAGGAATTAATAGAAGCGGAACTATAAATTTAAATCCAGAAAAAGATACTATAATAAATGCAAAAGATATATTGATTTATATATCTAAAAATAAATATTACAATCCAAAATAATTTATAGGATGATTAAGAGTTTTATTTGAATTATCTTTCATAAATTCTTCTATGAATTCAAATAATATAAGTATTGATTTTCCAATATTTTCCAATTCAATTGAAGATATGTTTATACGAAAATATTCCGTATCATTATTATTGGCATAAAATATACTTCCAGAATATATTAACATTTTCCTCTTTCTTAAATATTTTTCTAGTTTTTTAGAAGAATAACCATCAGGAAGAGAGAACCAAAAATTTAAACCTCCTTCTGGTCTATAATATCTTAATCTTAAAGGTTTATATTTTTTAATATATTCTTTTGTTAGATTATATTTTTTATTATATATATTAGTGATTTTATTTATATGATTATCCCACATTTTTTCTTTTAAATACAGTTCAAATATTCGTTGGATAAATCCAGACGTGGATATATCAGAAAATTGTTTTCCAAGTAAAAATTTTCTTTGAATTTTTATAGGCAATATAGCAAAACCTAGTCTAATACCTGGCATAAATGTTTTAGAAAAGCTTTTTAAGTATATTACTCTATTATTTGTATCTAAACTTTTCAATACATTTACTTTTTTATTGTTAAATTCAATATCACTTATATAATCATCTTCTATAATATAAGTATTATATTTTTCAGCAAGCTCTAACACTTTTTTCATTGTTTCTATTGAATATGAAAAACCAGTAGGATTTTGATAATTAGGCATAGTATAGATTACCTTTGGTTTTAAATTTTTAATTTTTTGTTCCAATATAGTAGTATCTATACCATCTCTATCTACTGGTATCTCAATAATTCTTGATGATCTTGACTTAAAGGAATATAAAGCGCCTGAATATGTTGGAGATTCTGTTATTACTATATCTCCATAGTCAAGTATCGTTTTAGTTAATATATCAATTCCTTGTTGGGTACCGGATATTATTTGAATAGAATCTAAAGAAGTAAAAATATTTTTTTCTTCTAATTGTTTCTTTATAGCTTTTCTAAGAGGTAAATATCCTATACTTTGCTGATAATCAAATGTAGTTCCCTTATCTCTATCTATAACTCTATTCATTAATTCTTTAAATTCATCTATAGGAAATAAACTAGAATCTGTAGTTGCATTTGTAAAATCATATAATATATCTGAATTAATAAATTCAATATCAACTATATCATTATCTATTTTCTTTACAAATGTACCACTG
This sequence comes from Senegalia sp. (in: firmicutes), assembly GCF_052088025.1. Taxonomy (NCBI): domain Bacteria; kingdom Bacillati; phylum Bacillota; class Clostridia; order Eubacteriales; family Clostridiaceae; genus Senegalia; species Senegalia sp. (in: firmicutes). Next base: position 15,783 of record NZ_JBQCYD010000014.1, read on the forward strand.
CCTGCTCTTTTATATACATAACCTTCTTTTTCTAATAATTTATAAGCACTTACTATAGTGGAGTTATTTACTTTTAATAAATCAGATAATTCTCTAATAGATGGTAATTTGTAATCACATTCTAATTTATTAAAAGTAATTAATTGTTTAATTTCATAATATAATTGTTTATAAATAGGTGTTTTTTTACCCCTATCTAACCTTATCTCATTAAACACTCTCATAGTAAACCTCCACTTATTTTTTATATTTCAAATTTATTTTTCAATACTTCTTTAAGTAATCTAATAGAGTTTAATACATCCTCCTTATATACAGTTTCATTAGAAGAATGTATATATCTTGTTGGTATAGATATTACTCCAGAAGGTACACCTTCTCTATTTAAATGAATACTTCCTGAATCAGTTCCACCATATTCTAATATTTCCAACTGATACTTAATATTATTCACCTTTGCAGAATCTATCATTATATTTTTTATTTTAGGATGAACTATAATAGATTTATCCATTATTTTTATAGCCGTACCTTGGCCAAGACTTACTGCTAATCTTTTAGCTTTAGGTGTATCACCGGTAAGAGTTACATCTACTGCTATACCTATGTCAGGATTTATTTTATAACTAGCTGTTTTAGCGCCTCTTAAACCCAACTCTTCTTGTACTGTAAATGTAAAAAACAAATCATGATTTGTTTTTTCTAATTGCTTTAAAGCCTCTATCATAACAAAGCAACCAACCCTATCATCTAAAGCCCCACAAGTAACCTTTTTATCATCTTCATAGAAATTACTAATATACACACAAGTATCACCAATAGTTATCTTTTCCTCTGCATCTTTCTTATCTTTTGCACCAATATCAATATAAAGATTATCTAATTTTAATTTATTCTTATCATCTAAATCTTCATTTGATATTATCCCTACTATTCCATTTTCAAAAATTACTCTTTGATTTATACTTAAAAAAGGAGAAATTCCTCCAATATTAGTAAATCTTAAAAATCCTTTTTCATCTATATCTATAACCATTAAACCAATTTGATCCATATGTCCTGATATCATTACTTTTTTACCAGAACCTTTTTTTCTTGCTATTACATTACCTAAGACATCAATATTTATTTCATCCACATAATCTTTAATTTCATCTATAATTATTTCTCGCACTTTTTCTTCATTTCCAGATGGGGAAAAAGCATTTGCTAATTTTTTTAATAACTCACTATTGAATTCCATTAATTGTTCACTCCCTTAAATATATTTTCTATAAATGCATCTAATAATTTCTTAGTATTATTATAATCAGATTTACTCATTACACTAATAGGAGAGTGAATGTTTCTACAAGGAACAGATATAGTCGTAGTCTTCACACCTTCCTTTGATAAGTGTATAGAACCTGAGTCATTACCTCCAGCACTGGTCTTTCTAAACTGATAAGGTATATTATGTTCTTTAGCTGTACTTATAAGTAAATTTCTTAAATCTTTATCAAAATAAGTAGAACTATCCATAAGAGAAATTACAGGCCCTTTACCTAGCTCAGTAGCTTTTTTATGATTGTCAACATCTTCTAAATCAGCGCAAGTTGTACCTTCTAAAATGATTGAAATATCTGGCTCCATCCTATAACTTGCAGGCCCAGCTCCTCTAAGTCCAACCTCTTCCATAACTGTAAATGCAGCATATATATCATATTTTATATCTGATTGTAATAGTTCTATTAATAAAGAACATCCTATCCTATCATCTAAAGCCTTAGCTTTTATTAAATTATCACCAAATTCTCTATAATCGCTATCAAAAGTAATATAATCACCTATTTGTACTTTTTTATCTGTTTCATCTTTTGAATAAGTACCTATATCTACATATAGTTGATTTATATCTAGAGATTTCTTTCTTTCATTGGCTTTCTGAAGATGAATTGGTTTAGCACCTATGACACCTGGTATTTTATTTACACCTATCCTTACAGTTTTAGATACCAATACTCTTTTATCAATTCCTCCTACAGTCATAAATTTAATTAAACCCATATCATCAATATCAGATACCATTAAACCTATTTCATCCATATGAGCTGCAATCATTATCTTTTTAGAATCCTTATTCTTTCCCTTTTTATGAACAATTATATTTCCAAGTTTATCGATTTCATAATTATCCACATGATTTTTTATTTCATTTATAATTATATCTCTTACTTCTTTTTCATTGCCAGAAATCCCACTAGCTTGTGTTAGTTTTTTTAATAACATAGATATCCCTCCAAGTTTTCACTAGTAATCTCTGATATAAATCTTGCTATAAGTTTAGCAGAGTTTATAACATCATCCATATTAATAGTTTCAACAGAAGTATGCATATATCTTAATGGTATAGATATAACTAAAGTAGGAACTCCACATCTAGATATTTGAATGCTTCTACCATCAGTGCCAGTAGGTCCTGGATCTATTTCTGTCTGATAAGGTATATTGTTTTCTTTAGCTACACTAATGATTTTCTTTCTTAAATTTGGATGAATATTTCCACCAAGAGTTACAGCAGGCCCTTTACCCATATCTATAGAGTCAGCCTTTTCAAGTTCAGGTGTCTTACCAAAACCTACATCTATAGCAATACCAATATCTGGATCAATCTTATAAGTACTTGTCATAGCGCCTCTAGTACCTACTTCTTCTTGTACTGTAGCTACAAAATATACATCAGATTCATGCTTTAATTTTTGAAGTTCTTTTGCACATTCTAAAAGTGTTGCTACTCCTGCTTTATCATCTAATGACTTTCCTGTAACTGTTTTTTTATCCAAATCTTTGCTATTCCTATGAATAGTTATAATATCACCTATTGAAATCATATTACGAACATTATCTTCCTTATAACCTACGTCTATATATAAATCATCCATTTTAAAAGCATTATCTCTAGAAGACGCATCTTGTAAGTGGGGAGGCATAGTACCAATAACTCCAAAAAACTCTTTATTTCCATGAATAATCACTTCCTGAGCTACTAATGTTCTTGGATCTATACCCCCAATAGAAGTAAACTTAATTGTTCCATTTTTCTTTATATCTTTTACTATTAATCCTATTTCATCCATATGAGCTGCTAACATAATTTTAATATTTTTATTGTTGTTCTCACCATTTTTTATTGCTATTAAACTTCCTAATTTATCATAAGTAATAATATCTGTAAAATTAGTAAATACACTTTCAATATATTTAGAAATTTTTTCTTCATATCCAGATACACTAGTAGTATCTGATAATTTTTTCAAGAATTCTTTAGTATCCATTATATACCTCCAGTTTTATATATATTATAGCATAAATTTTCTAAAAATTATGTGTTTTCTTACTATAAAAGAATGTTTTTATTGATTCCAAATTATACTTATGAGGAAATATAATTTGTTCAGTACTACCTACAAACAACACACCTTTATCATTTAATGAATCATGAAATTTATTATACATTATAGATTTTGCATCTTCTGTAAAGTAAATCATTACATTTCTACAGAAAATCAAATCACAATCTTTGGGATACTCATCCTTTAATAAATTCATATTTTTAAATTCAACTTTATTTTTATTATTTCTTTTATTCTATATGTATTTTCTATTTTTTCAAAATATTTATTTTTAAATTCCTTAGGTAATTCCTTTAAACTTTTATCAGAATATACACCTATTTTAGCTTTATCTATAGCACTCTTATCTATGTCAGTAGCTAAGACTTTAATATCTTTAAGTTCCATAAATTTAGATAAAAGCATAACCATTGAGTATGGTTCTTCACCTGTAGAACACGCACTGCTCCAAATCTTTAATTTTTTATTATTTTTAAGTAGTTTAGGAATAATGTGTTTTTCTAGGACATCCCATTGTTCTTTGTTCCTATAAAACTCTGATACATTAATAGTAAGATAGTTCATAAACTCATTTAATAATTTTTTATCACTTTTTAAAGCTTTAAAATAATCATCAAAATCATTGAAATTATTTCTTGAGATTAAAGAAGATATTCTTCTTTTCATTTGTTTTTCCTTATAACTAGATAAATCAATGTTTATTAATTTATAGATATTAGTTTTAAAAACCTCATAACTATTCAATTGATTTCTCCCTTCTTTAATATATTAAAACAAGGAAGGAAGACCTTCCTTGTTTATATTAATTTTACTTATCTTCTTTTATTATATCTCCTACAGTTAATTCTGTGTCTCCTTCATCCTTATAACTAATTTCTTCCTTTTCACCAGTTTCTTTAATGCTTAAACTCAATCTATTTTTTTCTTCATCAATATCTAATATTTTAACATTTACATCCTGGCCTTTTGAAAGTACTTCTGATGGATTAGCAACATGATCATGAGATATTTCTGATATATGAACTAAACCATCTAATCCTGGTGCTATTTCTACAAAAACACCAAAGTCAACTAATTTAGCAACCTTACCTTCAACTATATCACCAATTTTATATTTATCCTTTATATCTTTCCATGGATGAGATGTAGTTTGTTTATATCCTAAAGATATTCTTTCTTTTTCTTTATCAAAATCAAGTACAATTACTTCTACTTTATCCCCAACACTTACTATTTCTGAAGGATGATTAGTTCTTCCCCAAGATAATTCAGATATATGAACTAAGCCATCCATTCCTCCTATATCAACAAAAGCTCCAAAATTCGTAAGTCTTTTTACTTCACCTTCTATTTTCATATCTTTTTCAATACTATTCCATAATTCATCTTTCTTTTCTTGTAGTTCATCTAATTCTACTTTTTTTCTAGATAAAACTAATCTCTTTTTAGAAGGATCAAACTCTATTATCTTTAAAGATAGTTCTTTATCTAAAAATTCATTTAAATCCTTTACAAAATTTGAAGAAATATGAGATGCAGGTATAAATCCTCTTATACCTTTTACTAGGGCTATAACTCCACCCTTTACTACTTCTACAATTTTCCCATCTACTAAATCTTCTTCTTTATAAGTATCTTCTAAATCATGCCATCCTTTAATATCTTCAACCCTTTTTTTAGATAATAAAACATTACCTTCACCATCATCTAATTTTAAAATATAAACTTCAATTTTATCTCCTGTTTGAAATTTAGATTCAATATCTATATTACTATCATTAGATAATTCATTTTTTTTGATTATACCATCTGATTTATAACCTATGTTAACCATAACTTCATCTTTATTAACTGATATAATAGTACCTTCTACAATGTCCCCTCTATTCATTTCCACTAAAGTTTTTTCGATTTCTTCCATCATTTTATCCATTTCATTATTTACATCACTCACTATATTTACAACCTCCTTGATTATCCAGTCAGGTGTTGAAGCACCTGCTGTAATACCTACAATATTATATTTTTTAAATTCTTCTAAATTTAAATCATCAATAGTCTCTATATGATAAACATTCTTACACATTTCTTTGCTTATTTCTACTAATTTTTGAGTATTTGAACTATGATATCCACCTATTACTATCATAGCATCTACTTGAGATGAGACTTCTTTACATGAACTTTGCCTCAATTTGGTGGCATTGCATATAGTATTAAATTTTAATACTTCTTTTGCATTTTGGCTTATTATTTCTGATAATAATTTGAATTTTTCTTCATTCATAGTAGTTTGTGATACAATACATATTTTATCATATTTTTTATCTTCTACAATATCTTCTTTGCAATTAATTATATCAGCATTATTTTCACACCAACCATTTATACCTATAACTTCAGGATGATTGGGGTCCCCTATTATTATAATTTTATATCCTGTATTATAATACTTTTCTACTTTTTTTTGAATTTTTCTTACAAAAGGACAAGTTAAGTCCAAAGTTTTCATTTTCTTTAAATCTATAGAGTCATGAATATCTTTAGGTACACCATGAGATCTAATTATTATAGTTCCAGATTCAACATCGTTAATACTATTAATTGTATTAAGTCCTTTTTTATTTAATTTATCTATAACTTGTTTATTGTGTATTAAAGGTCCTAAAGAACTAACATCTTCTTTAGTATTAATAGCATCTAAAGTACTATCTATAGCCCTTTCTACACCAAAGCAAAACCCAGAATTTTGGGCTAGAATTATTTTCAATTTTTAACCTCCTTATGAATTTCTTTTAATGCATAAATTTCTTGAAGAATGTTATCACTTAGTTTCTTATATTCCTCTAATGTTATCTTACCTTTTTTCTCTGCAGATAAAAAAATAGGCTTTCCTATATATACATTTACTTTGCTAAAGATTTTATAGTTTGTATCTATATAAACAGGTATTACTGGAGATTTAGATTTTACTGCTATCATAGCAACTCCAGGTTTAGCCTCTGACTTACGATCTTTTATAACTCTAGTACCTTCAGGAAATATTCCTAATACTTTATCTTCCTTTAAGATTTTAAGAGCCTTTTTTATAGCACTTAAATCAGCACCCTCTCTATCTACAGGGAAAGTACCTAATTTTCTTATAAATGCCCCTATTGGCTTGTATTTAAATAAACTTTTTTTTGCCATAAAATGCAAATGTCTTTTATTAAAAGCTGTAGCTAAAATTATGGGATCAAAATAGTTAGTATGATTAGAACATACAATCATTTTTGAATCTTCAATTATATTTTCTTTGCCAAAATAATTTACCCTATAAATTATTTTCAACATGCCACCTATTAAATTTTTAAAAAAATGATAAAAATTCATAATTCCTCCTTAATTCTCAACAAAGCTATTTATTGTTTTTTATATAATTTATTATTATTTCAACCACTTCTTCAATACTTTTACTTGTAGTATCTATTTCTATAGCATCTTCAGTTTTAATCAATGGAGAAATTTCTCTTGTACTATCTATCTCATCTCTTCTTTTCATATCAGAAATAACATCCTCTAAAGAAACATTTGTATCTTTTAATTCTTTATACCTTCTAATTCCTCTTTCCTTAGCTGTTGCATTAATATAAAATTTAAAATTTGCATCTTTTAATACGTGACTTGCTATATCTCTCCCATCCATAATAACATCTTTGTTTTTTGCAATATTTCTTTGTATATCTACAAGTTTCAATCTAACTTCCTTTAATCTAGAAACATTAGAAACATTTTTGTTGATAATATTTTTCCTGATTTCATTATCTATTATCTTACCATCTAAATATATATGATTATCTTTAAAATCAATATTTGTATTCTTCAAAAGATTTTCTATTTCTTTTATATCAGTTAATTCTATATTGTTTTTTAATATTTTATGAGTAATTGCTCTATACATAGCACCAGTATCTATATAATTTATATTTAATTTCTTTGAAATTAATTTTGCAATAGTACTTTTACCCGCACCAGATGGACCATCTATTGCTATTACTAAATTATTCAATTATTTTCTTCCTTCCATAGATATTATTCTAAAGATTATTCCTTAGACTACTTGCTCCCTTAAGATAAATATTTTTTACATCATCTTGACTTGTATTAGAATTTAATAGAATTAAAATCCTAATACATTTATTTAAGCTATTTTTCACATGCATTTCTTGAAAACATAATAAACTACATTTTAATAATCCCAATTTTCTTGCAGCTTTTGCAGGATATTCTTGATCTAAATCTCTTGTAGCAGTAAAAAGTATGGAGATTATATCACTTTTTTTAATGTTATTTAACTTCATTATTTCTTCAAGTAATAATGAAGTATTTTTCAATATATTAGAAGAGGTATTTTCTTCTACTGTTATTGCACCTCTTATACTTATAATATTTATAAATATCACCTCTATTTATATTATATCTTAATTTAATATTATGCTCAACTTTAAAATTAACAGCTAAGACCTGCCAGATATCCAGTGGAATATCCAATTTGTAAATTAAATCCTCCAGTATATGCATCTACATCTAATACTTCTCCACATAAAAATAAATTTTCAACTATATTCGATTCCATAGTAGAAGGATTTACCTCATTAATATCTACTCCTCCGGATGTAACATATGCTTCCTCAATAGATCTAAGCCCCAAAACTTGAAAATTGATATCTTTAAATGTTTTAACAATCAACTTTCTCTTTTCTTTTGTTAAATTATTAGCTTTTAGACTATCATCTATTTTAAGTATTTTAAAAATAAATAGTAATAAGTTATTTTGAACTATTGAATTTAATATGTTAATTATATTTTTATTAGGATTACTATTTAATAAACTTAATATTTTTTCATCTAACTCCTTGATATTAAGATTACTAAATAAATCTATAGTAATATTTAAATTATCATTATATCTTATAAATCTATTATTCCTACAGGTTAAATTAAATATAGCTGGACCAGATAAACCAAAGTGAGTAAATATAATGTCACCCATTTCACTATCAACTAATTTGTTTTTCTTTTTTAAAGAAAGTTTAATATTTTGAAGACTTATACCTCTAACATCTTCTATAGATTTTTCTTTTAAGTTAATTGGAACTATGGAAGGAATTAAAGGAATTATATTATGTCCTAATTTTTCTGCAAATTTAAACCCATCTCCTGTAGAACCAGTAGAAGGATAAGTTTTTCCTCCTGTAGCAATTATTACTTTATCAGCTAGCAAAGTATTTTTTATATTTTTATTACTATAATTTATTATAAAATTTTCTTTTGTTTTTATAACTTCATCTACGTTTGAATTTAGAAATAAGGAAACCTCTTGATCTAATAAATATTTTTTTAAAGCCTCTATTACATCCATAGCTTTATCACTTTTAGGAAAACATCTCTTATCTTTTTCTGTCTTTATTTTAACACCATAATCTTCTAATATATTTATAATATCATTATTTGAAAAACTATAAAATGCAGAATATAAAAATTCCTTATTCCTAGATACATTATCAATTAATTCATCTATTTCACATGCATTAGTAACATTGCATCTTCCATTACCGGTTATAAGCATCTTCTTACCTATAAACTCATTTTTTTCAATTAAAATTACATTATTACCATTTTTACTTGCTGTAGCCGATGCTATAATACCCGCTGGACCAGCTCCAATAACAACTACATTGTTTTTCATCATTTCACTCCAAACTTATTTTAAATAAAAAAAGTAGCTTAAGCTACTTTTTTTATTCTTCATCATATATATCATATTCTCTCCATAAATTTTCTAGCTGGGAAAGATATGTACTAACATCATCATGGTTTTTTATACCAACACCAATAATTAAAGCATTTATTATACTAAGAGGTGCTACCAATGAATCTACAAATGAAATCATATTGCTCTTTACCTCTAAGTTATAATCTGACATCTTAGATACAGGAGATAGATTGCCATCAGATATTCCAACTATAGTAGAACCTTGCTCTTTTACATATTTAAGAGCATCTAAAGTTTTTTTAGAATACCTTGGATAACTAATTCCTATAACAACATCATCTTCAGATACTTTAAGCAATTGTTCAAATATATCACTCATACCAAAACTAACCACTTTTACATTTTCAAGAATAAAACTTAAATAAAATCCTAGATAACCTGCTAAAGCTGTAGAACTTCTAAGACCTAAGATATAAACTCTTTTAGCATTTGAAATTTCATCTATTATTTTATAAAAAATTTCATTATCTAAATTTTCTAAAGTATCTTTCATATTATTAATATCGGTTCTGACTACTTGCTTTATAAGATTTTTCTTATCAGAAAAATCTTCCATTCCTAATCTTTGAACAGTAGTTAATTTATTTTTAATAAGCTCTTGTAATGATTCTTGTAAACTAGGGTATCCAGAAAAGCCTAAAGCGTTAGCAAATCTAACAACTGTAGATTCACTAACGCCAACTGTATCTCCCAATTTAGCAGCAGTCATAAATGCTGCTTTATCATAATCAGAAGTTATATATTCTGCTATTAACTTTTGTCCCTTACTTAATTTCGTATAATTTAATTGAATCATTTTTATTAAATCATTTTTATTTTCATTCATTCAAATCGTCCTTATTAAAAAATATTTAGTCCATATTCATATGCTTTTTCATTTTTTTCTTCAGTTCCTGGCGGTACTCTATTTAATATGGCCTTCTTTAATTCTTCTTTATCAACTATTTTTGTTATTCCATTTATAGCTCCTAAAGCAACAATGTTAGATACCATAGAACTTCCTATATCATTTTTTGCTCTTTCAAGTATAGGTACATGATAAATTTTTATATCATCTCTTTCAGGAATTTTAACAGTATCATCTATAATAAGAATACCATCTTTTTTCAAAGAATCCAAGTACTTATCACAAGATTTTTGAGTTAAACTTAATAATATGTCACATTTATTTATTTTAGGATAGTTTATATCAGTATCACTTATAATAACTTCTGCTCTACTAGCGCCTCCACGAGCTTCCGGTCCATAAGATTGAGTTTGGATAGAATTTTTTCCATCATTTAAAGCTCCCTCTGCTAAAATTATACCTGCTAAAATTAATCCTTGGCCTCCTGAACCACTTAATCTTATTTCAACTTGAGAATCCATACTATCTCTCCTTTTTAAACATATCTATGATTTTTTGATATTTCTCAGTATACTCATTTTCCATACTACTATATAGCTCTCCTATAACTATTTTATCTTTAATGTCAGCTTTAGGAAGTTTATTAGCAGCTTTTATATTTATTGAGTTATCCTTTAAATTTTTCATCATATCAGGAGAATCACCTTTTTTGTTTTTCCTACCATAATATGTAGGACAAATACTAATGGCCTCAATAAAAGAAAATCCTTTGTTCTCAATTCCTTTTTTAACTAAATCTGTAATCATTTTAGCATGATAGGCAGTAGCCCTACCTGTATAAGTAGACCCTGCTGCTTTAGCAAGTTCACATAAATCAAAATTTTTATCAATATTTCCATAAGGAGCAGTACTCCCTTTATCATTAGTAGGTGTAGTAGGAGAATATTGTCCTCCTGTCATTCCATATATATTATTATTAAATACTACAGTAGTAATATCTATGTTTCTCCTTGCGGCATGAATTAAATGATTTCCACCTATAGCAGATGAGTCACCATCTCCTGTTACTACTATAACATGTAATTCTGGATTTGCCATTTTAATTCCAGTAGCAAATGCAAGCGCTCTTCCATGTGTAGTATGAAGAGTGTTGAAATCCATATAACCAGGAGCTCTAGAAGAACATCCTATACCTGAAACTATACATACTTTATCCTTTTCTAATCCAAGACTATCTATAGCCTCAACTACAGATTTCATAATAGTACCATGACCACATCCCGGACACCATATATGAGGTAATTTATCCATTCTAAAATATTGTTCTACTAATTGACTAGGCATATATATCCTCCTTAATTTTATTAAGAATTTCATCTGGAGATATTAACTTGCCATTTATTCTATTATAACTATAAACAGTTGAATTCTTATCTGCAATTCTTTCAACTTCTATTAGATATTGACCAAGATTCATTTCAACAACTAATATTTTATTTACTTTTTTTGTTAAATTCTCTATTTGTTTACTCAAAAATGGCCAAATGGTCATAGGTCTAAATAATCCTACTTTAAGTCCATTTTCCCTTGCCATTTGTACTGCAGATTTAGCAGATCTTGCAGTAGAACCATATGCTATTATAGCTACTTCTGCATCATCTAGCATATATTCTTCAAAATTAGCTAAATCATCTACATTATCTTCTACTTTATTTACAATTCTATTAACAAGATTTTCAGCAATAACTGAATCATTACTAGGAAAACCTGTTTCATCATGAACTAAACCTGTTACATGATATCTATAACCATCTCCAAACGAAGCCATCTTTGGAACAATATCATTCTCTTCTAATCCATATGGTTTATAATCATTAGGATCACAAGATGGTTTTACTCTATCTATAATTTCTATATTTTCTTTTTCAGGAATTTCTATTTTTTCTCTTAAATGTCCTATAACTTCATCCAAAAGCAATATTACAGGAGTTCTATATTTTTCTGCATAATTAAAAGCTTTTACAGTTAAATCAAATGTTTCTCTAACAGAAGAAGGAGTAAGAGCAATAACAGGATGATCACCATGTGTTCCCCACTTAGCCTGCATAACATCACCTTGTGATGGTGATGTAGGAAGACCTGTACTTGGACCTGCTCTTTGAACATTGACTATAACACATGGAATTTCAGTTATAGCAGCAAAGCCTATGTTTTCTTGCTTTAAGGAAAAGCCTGGTCCACTTGTAGCTGTCATAGATTTGAGGCCAGCTAATGATGCACCAATTGTTGCAGCCATACCCGCTATTTCATCTTCCATTTGTATAAATTTTCCACCTATTTTAGGAAGTCTTAAAGATGATATTTCTGCAATTTCTGTAGAAGGAGTAATAGGATAACCTGCATAGAATTTCATACCTGCTGCAAGAGCTCCTTCTACACAAGCTTCATTTCCTTGCATAAGTTTAATATTAGATTTCATCATCTTCCTCCTTTTTTATATATATAGCATAATCCGGACATCTAAGTTCACATAGTCCACATTTGATGCATAATTCTTCATCTTCAACATTAATGACACCGTTTTCCAAGGTTAAAACACCCTTAGGACATAACTCCACACAAATTCCACAACCTTTGCACCAATCTTTGCTAACAACTAATTTTTTACTGCTTTTGGCGGTCACCATAAAGCCCCCTTTAATTATTTATTAACTAAATACTATCAAAAATAATACAGTTTTGCAAGTTTAATTTCATTTTTTTGATTTGTTTGTTAATTTTGCAAGTTTAATTTCATAAAATGCAAAACAGTATAAAATTATTTAAAATATAATTTATAAAACTCATTTATTAGGGATTTAACACAATTTATAACTTTATATAAATATAATTCTGCAAGTTTATTTTTCATAATTTCATCTAGTTTATATTAAAAAAACAAAAAGACTTAAATTTAAGTCTTTTTGTTTTTTATTATACTACTGGATAAGTATTATCTTCTTTATTTAATAAATCACTATCAATATTATATTTTTGAGCTTGGCGATATTTAAAATATTTTATAGCAACTTGAGGAAATAAAGCATATGATAAAACATCTTCTTCCTGTTCAATATATTCTTTTATTTCCTCTCTATAATTTTCTAATTCTGGTTTTAATAAATCAGCAGGCCTACCAGTATAAATTTCTTCATCTCCTACTATTTTTTGTTTTATTTCATCCTTTATAGGAATTGTAGGCTTTCCATATAATCCTTTAACATAATTTTTAATCTCTGTAGGAATCATTTTATATCTTTCACCTAGTACAACATTAAAAACAGCTTGAGTTCCTACCATTTGACTCATAGGAGTTACAAGTGGTGGATATCCTAAATCTTCCCTAACCTTTGGAACCTCTTCTAATACCTCTTCAAATTTATCAATAGCTCCTTGCCCCTCGAGTTGAGATACAAGATTTGACAGCATGCCTCCAGGAACTTGATATATCAAAGTTTTAGTATTTACTCCAAGTACCTTACTATTTATTAATCCTTCTTTTTCATATTTATTTCTTAAGGTAGTGAAATATTCAGCTATTTCATTTAAATTATTAATATCATAATCAGGTTCTCTTCCCGACCCTTTTAAAGAAGATAACATTGGTTCAGTAGCAGGTTGACTTGTTCCATTACCTAGAGGTGATAGAGCTGTATCAATAACATCTACTCCTGCTTCTACACCTTTCATATATGTCTGATTTGCTATACCACTAGTGAAATGTGAGTGTAATTGTATAGGTATACTTATAGTTTCCTTCATTTTGGTTATTAATTCATATGCATTATAAGGCAGTAGTATACCAGACATATCTTTAATACATATTGAGTCTGCACCCATTTCTTCCATTTCTTTAGCTAAGTTTAAATAATAATCTATGTCATGTACAGGACTTGTAGTAAATGATATAGCCGTTTGAGCATGACCTCCTGCTTCTTTTGTAGCTTTTAAGGCAGTTTTCAAATTTCTAGTATCATTTAAAGCATCAAATATTCTTACTATATCTATACCATTTTCTATTGATTTTTTTACAAATTCAATAACTACATCATCAGGATAATTTTTATATCCTAATATATTTTGTCCTCTTAATAGCATTTGTAGTTTAGTATTCTTAATTACTTTCTTTAAACTTCTAAGCCTCTCCCATGGGTCTTCATTTAAAAATCTTAGGCAAGCATCAAAAGTAGCTCCCCCCCACATTTCTAAAGAATGATATCCAACCTTATCAAGTTTTTCAGCAATTGGTAACATCTCTTCAGTTTTCATTCTAGTCGCCATCAAAGATTGATGCGCATCTCTTAAAATTGTTTCAGTAAACTTTACATTTTCCATTGTATACCTCCTCAAATTATCTTTTCTATACAAAATAAAATCGGTGGACTATTAATTTGATTTAAAAAATTCATTTTTAAAACTGTGAATTTTTTTTGATCTAATTTTTCCAAATAATTTTCTAATTCTTCTTTTTCTTCTTCTCCTCCAAGATGTCCATAATATGATACTATAATCAGTATACCGTTTTCATTCAAATATGACAATACTGATTCAATTGCTTTTAAAGTTGATTTTGCTTTAGTTATAATAGAATGATCACCTTTTGGCAAATACCCCAAATTAAATATAACTAAATCTAATTTTTCATTAATATATTTCAATATATTTTCATGGGAATCTTTAATTAATTTAACCCTATTATTTAAATTATTATCTTTTAAAGTTTTTAAAGTGTTTTTTATAGCTATGTCTTGAATATCAAAACCATAAACTTTGCCACAATCCCCTACTTTTTTTGCTAGAAGTAAAGTATCATTTCCATTACCTACAGTAGCATCAACAGCTATCATACCTTCTTTTAATTTTAAATCTATTAATTGATGGGATATAAGTCTTGAGTTTTTTAAAAATCTGTTTTTCATATTAATGTCACCACTTTTTTAAATCTTTTTATCTTCTTTATGTGATTTTTTAAGATAAGTTAACTCTGTTTTAGTTAAGCGTCTATAATTACCTTCTTTTAAACCATTTAAATCTATAATTCCAAATTTTATTCTTTTTAATTTTAAAACAGGATGGTTGATTTTTTCACACATTTTTCTAACCTGTCTATTTTTACCTTCATGTATAGTAATTTCTAATAATGATTTAGTATTATTTTTCTCTATAATATTGATTTTTGCTTTTGATGTTACATAATCTTCAATAGAAAGTCCATTTCTAAAGTTATTTAGTTGATCTTCACTAGGTATGCCTTTTACTTCCGCTAAATACACCTTTTCTACTTCATGACTCGGATGAGTCATTTTATAAGTTAAATCACCATCATTAGTTAATAATAGTAGTCCTGAAGTATCATAATCTAACCTTCCAACAGGGTAAACTCGCTGTTGGATATCTGGTAGTAAATCCATAACTGTTTTTCTATCAAATTGATCTGAAACACTAGTAATATAATTTACAGGTTTATTCAATAATATATATATCTTTTCTTCTTCTATATATATTATTTTATTATCTACTTTAATGATATCTTTATCAGGATTAATTTTAAATCCTAATTCTTTTATGATTTTATCATTAACCATTACTCTTTCATCTAAAATTATCTTTTCTGATTTTCTTCTAGATGCTATACCTGCTTTTGCCATGAATTTTTGTAATCTCATATTAATCAACCTTTTCATTATATTATATATATCATAACATAAATTATAATAATTATAAATTTATTCACAAAAAAAGGACTTATTTTATTTAAAGCCCTTAAAAAATACTTTTAATTTTTTCTTTTACTTTTTGAGAAATTGGTTTTTCCTTTATTTTATTATTTAATAGAATTTTATTTTTATAAATAATTTTATCTTTAAGTTTCACATCAATATTAGCAATATTATATCCTTTTTCTATAGGAGCTATCAATTTATCTCTTGTTTTAATTGATATATTTATATCCTTTAACTCATTCTTTGTAAGGGGATAAGTAAACTTTTTATCAGTAATAATAGGGATTTTTTCTATATTACTATTTTCTATATATAAATTCTTTATGAAGTTATTTCCTCTAATTATTGTAGTATTTTTAAAGTTCTCAAAACCATAATCAAATAATTTATAACTGTCATTAAACCAATTACCATCATTTAAAACAATAGCAATAAGTTGCATGTCTTCTCTAGTTGCACTTGCAACTAAACATCTACCGGCTACTTTAGTATATCCTATCTTAACACCATCTCCACCATCATATTGATTTAAAGTCTTATTCTTATTATAAAAAATCTGAGGATTTTCTCTCATAGAAGTATAATCATTAGTTTTTGATATTTCTCTAAATATTTTATTTTTCAATGCTTCTCTAGTTATAAGAGCAAGGTCATATGCTGTACTATAATGTTCATCTGAATGTAGTCCATGAGGATTAATTAAATTTGTATTCTTAGCTCCTATTTCTTTAGCTCTTTTATTCATTAATACAGAAAAATTATCAACACTTCCAGCTATTTCACACGCAATAGCAACTCCAGCATCATTACCTGATCTAAGCATCAAGCCATAAATCAAATCTTTTAATTTTATTTTTTCATTAGCTTTTAAATATATGCTTGAACCCTCAATATCTGTCCACTCTTTTTTTATAGTTACAATCTTTTCTAAATCACCTTTTTCAATAGCTATTAGAGCAGTTAATATTTTAGTAGTACTTGCAATTGGCAATTTTTCAGAGATGTTTTTAGCATAAAGAATCCTTCCACTATCTCTTTCAATAAGTATAGCACTCTTTGCACCTATATCATCATTAAATGCAAAAACAGTTGAATTAAAAAATATAGACAATAATAATATTAATAAAATTAATACATTTATTTTTTTAAACAAAATATCACCTCTCATATTATATTAAATGATATTAATCTCTTTCTACATTTACATTTATATCTTTATTGTTTTTAGTTTTAGTTTTAAATGAACTACTTATTTTAGGTATCATTTCCATTATACTACTTAATATATTTGCACCTTGATCTACAGGTAGTAGTTTCATTTGTCTATTACCTGCAACTATAAACGCTACAGGTTGAACTGAAACCCCTGCACCTGATCCACCACCAAAAGGCATTTTAAGATTATTATCTTTATTTTCAGTTGATTCATTTTGAATTTTTCCAAATTCACTTCCACCAGAAGCAAATCCTAAAGAAACTTTAGATATAGGTATTATAACCAATCCATCAGGTGTTTCAACCGGATCTCCAACTATAGTATTTACATCTACCATATCTTTTAGTGATTCCATGGTAGAACTCATTAATCCCTCAATAGGATGATTAGCCATCTTATTCACCTTCCTTTAATTTAAGTAATGTTATTAATATTGATTCGATTACATGGAAAATTTTTATTTTTACAACTATTTTATATTCAAATTCAAAAATATTTGCATTATAAATAGTATTTACAAAATAGTTATAATTTATTATATTAAATTTGGAATTTAAATAATAAATTATATTAGATTTTAATATTTGTAATATCCCATAAAAAATAGCTGTTATATGTGCATCTTTATATCCTATTTTAGTATTTAAAGTTAAATCTTTTATTGTTATTTTTTTACATATATTTATTATAAATATTTTATAAGCATTTTTATTAATTAAATCTTTAATGTATTGAATTATATAATTTAATTCTAAAGTTTTATTTTTATTTTTCATAATTTTTTTTCTTATTTTAATATTATGTTTAAATTTAATATATATTTTTTCATCTTTATCTAAATTCACATTTAAAAAAGGAATTTTTATAGTTACAATATTAATTCTTTTTATTTTAATATAAATACAGATAGTATTTGTATTATTTATTCTACATACATAAATATGAAATATTAAATTTAAATTAATCAAAAATAATATCAAAATAAAAAAGAATAATAAAAGATACAAATAATTCACTCCATTTTATATTATTCTTTACATAAAAAAAGAAAATAATACATTAATCCGTATTATTTTCTTCTAAATCTTCATCTTTTAATTTAGGTAACTCATTTATATCTTTAAATCCAAAATGTTTTAAAAAATTATCAGTAGTACCATATATAATTGGCTTACCTGTCCTATCTAATCTTCCCTGTTCTTCAACCAACCCTTTTTCTATTAAAGTAGTGATTGACTTATCAGATTTAACACCCCTAATATTTTCAATTTCTACTCTTGTTATTGGTTGTTTATAAGAAATTATAGATAGAGATTCAAGAGCTGCATTAGATAATCCCTTATTACTTTTTTTAGGTATTAATTTTTTTATATATTCATAATGAATAGGTCTTGTAGCAAGTTGATATCCATCTTTTATTTTAACTATTTGAAGTCCTCTATCATTAGAATTAAATTCAATTATCATTTCATTCATTATATTTTTTATATCATTCTTATCTATTTCTAATATTTCCTTTAAAGAAGATACCGATAGTGGATCTCCCCATATGTATAATATACCTTCAATTATGCCCTTTATTTCTTTTTTATTCATTTTATCACCTTTGATTTCTTTCTTATACTAATATCAGTAAAATTATTATCTTGAACTATAGTCACCTTTTTTAATTTAAGTAATTCTAAAACAGATACAAATATAGATACAATATTTGATCTTGTTATTGTACTTTCAAAAAGTTTATTGAATTTTATAGAATCTGAATTTTCTAATCTTTTTTCCACAAAATTCATTGCTTGTTCAATACTCATTTCTTCTCTTTTAACTTCATGAAAATCAATTTCATTATTTTCTACTTTATTATTTTTAATAATATTATCAAAAGCTTTAACTAAGTCTTTCAATTTAATATTACTAATAACTATATTTTCATCACCATCAATATCAATTTCTTCCCTAGGCTTATAAAAAACTTTTCCATATTTATCAAACCTAGATTTAAAATCTAAAGCTGCACTTTTATATTTTCTATAAGTTATTAATCTTTCTATAAGTTCTTCTCTAGGATCAGCACCTTCCATTTCTATTTGTTCTTCAGAATATTCATTTTTAGGAAGAAGCATTTTTGATTTTATTTCTAATAATGTAGCAGCCATCAATATGAATTCACTAGTAATATCTAAGTCAAGTTCCTTCATCTTAGATAAATACTCCATATATTGCTCAGCAATTTCTGCTATAGAAATATCATAAATATCAACTTCTGATTTTTCTATTAAATGATATAATAGATCAAATGGCCCTTCAAAACTATCAAGTGTAATATTGTATTTCATCTAAAATCCCCCTAACATACTAAAAAACCCTATATAAAAATGAAATGCTAAATATATTTTATAATTTTTATGTAAAAATTACAAATATATTTAGCACAATTTAAATCATTCTGCAACTAAATTTTCTAATAATTTAGTAAACATAGTTATAACATTTGCTTTTTCTATATTTTTATTAATAATTAAATCTTCTTTTTCTAATATTTCATCTTCGGATTTTATTACTATCTCTCCTATTTTTTGTCCCTTTATTATAGGTGCTTTTATTGTGTCTAATATTTTAATTTCTTTTTTAAATTTTTCTTTTGAATCTTTTTTTGCTAATAAATTAATATCATTTTTCACTATTATTTTAGCTTCTTCTTTTTTTCCTTTTTCAATTGAAATCTTATCTATTACATCTCCTTTTTTATTTATAGCAATAGATTCATAATTGGAAAATCCATAATCTAATAATTTTTTAGAGTCTGCATTTCTTATTTTAGAAGACTTTGAACCCAATATCACAGATATAAAGGTAGTCTCATCTTTAGTAGCAGAAGCAGCTAAACAATATCCAGCATCTTGTGTAAATCCAGTTTTTATTCCATTAGCCCCAGGGTAAAATCTAATCAGTTTATTTGTGTTTACAAGATCTTGTATTACATCTCTATCTTTCCCTACTTTTATAGATGTAGTCCACATAGAAAGCCATTTATGAACTATTTCATGTTTTAAAAGTTCTCTGCCCATAAGAGCAATATCATATGCACTGCTAAGATGGTCTGGATCAGGTAATCCAGTAAGATTTTTAAACTTTGTATCTTTCATCTTTAATTCTTTTGCCTTTTTATTCATATCCTTTAAAAATGCTTCTTCACTTCCTGATATATGCTCTCCCATAGCTACAGCTGCATCATTTGCAGATCTTAGACATATTGCTTTAAATAATTCTTCTACAGTATTACTTCCACCAGCTTCTAAATATACTTGACTTCCACCCATACTGGCCGCATTTTCACTTATTAATACGGAATCTTCTAATTTAATCTTACCTTTTTCTAGAGCTTCACTTGCTAGTATTAAAACCATTATTTTAGTTATACTAGCGGGTTCTAGTTTTTCATTAGAATTTTTTTCATAAATAACTTTTCCTGATTTAAAATCCATTAATAAAGCAGATTTTCCATCAATTTCAAAAGGTTCATCGGCATAAACACTTATTGGTAATATTGATATTGTTATTAATAATATTAATATTATATTAAAGATTTTTTTAATCATCTAAATCCTCCTTGTATAATTATATTTTCCAGATAAAATATAATTATACAAGGAAAACTGCTAATATATTAGCAGTTTTTAATATTATATCTTTTTAATTCCATCTTTATCTACCATACCATAGATTAATTGTTTTTTTCCTATATTATTCTCAGATATTTTTATGATTTTTTCCATTCTATTTATCGCTTCATTTAGTTTTTTATCATTATTTCCATGTAATGAAGCTATAGTTTCACCTTTTTTGACTTTATCATATTTCTTTTTACTTAATACTATTCCAGCAGACATATCTATTTTACTTTCAATGGTTTTTCTACCTGCACCTAATATTAGAGCACACCTTCCAATTTCTTCAGCATTTATTTCACTTATATATCCATTTTTTTTTGCTTTAAAGTCTACAATTTTTTCCGCCTTAGGTAAAAGTTCTGTGTTTTCTATTTGTTCAATATTCCCACCTTGAGTTTTAATAAATTCTTTGAATTTTTCAAAAGCATCACCATTATCTATAACTTTCTTTAACATCTCCCTCCCTTTTTCTATAGTTTCTACTTTTTTACCTAATAATAATAATCTAGAACCCAGTGATAAAGTTAATTCCAATAAATCTTCTGGTCCATTGCCTTTTAGAGTTTCTATTGATTCTTTTACTTCAAGAGCATTACCTATGGCATATCCTAAAGGTTCATCCATATCAGAGATTATAGCTATAGTATTTCTTTTCATGCCATTTCCTATATCAACCATTTCTTTTGCAAGTTCAAAAGCACTATCTAAATCTTTCATAAAAGCACCACTACCTATTTTAACATCTAAAACAATAGCATCTGAACCTGAAGCTAATTTTTTACTCATTATACTACTAGCAATAAGAGATATATTATCTACTGTAGCTGTAACATCTCTTAAAGAATAAAGTTTTTTATCAGCAGGAGCAATATTTGCAGTTTGACCTGCTACAGCAACTTTGATGTTATTTACATTTTCTATGAATTCTTCTTTAGTTAGATTTATAGAAAAGTTTTCAATAGATTCTAATTTATCTAAGGTTCCACCAGTATGACCTAAACCCCTACCCGACATTTTAGCAACAGGTAATCCACATGCAGCAACCATAGGTGCAAGCACTAAAGTAGTTTTATCTCCCACACCACCAGTACTGTGCTTATCAACTTTAATTCCATCTATAGAAGAAAGGTCTATTTGTTCACCAGATTCTAACATAGCTTTAGTTAAATTTAAGGTTTCATCTTTATTCATTTTTTTAAAGAATATAGCCATTAAAAGTGCTGAAGCTTGATATTCAGGTATATCTCCATTAGTATAGCTATCTATAAAGTATTTTATTTCTTCCTTATTTAATTCATATCCATCTCTTTTTTTCTTTATTATTTCATACATATTCATTATACTGATACCTCACTTAATATCCCTTTAATTAATTTTATAAATTTAGGACGAGTTTTATTTGCAATTTCTACTACTTGTGCATGATTTATTGATTGTATTTCTTCAGCAATAGCCATATCTGTAACACATGAAATACCTAAAACATTAATCCCGCTATGCTTTGCTACTATAACTTCTGGCACTGTACTCATACCAATAGTATCTCCACCAATAGCTCTAAGCATTTTTAATTCTGCTCTTGAAAAATAATATGGACCACTTATAGCTGCATAAATACCAGATTTAAGTTCTATGTTTAAATCTTCTCCAACCTTTTTTGTTATATTTATCAAATCTTTATCATAAGCATGAGACATGTCAGGGAATCTTGGGCCTAATTCTTCAAAGTTTTTACCTATCAAAGGATTATCTCCCATAAAGTTTATATGATCATTAATAATCATAAGTGCTCCAGGATATAATTCCTTATTCATACCACCGCAAGCATTGGTTACTATTATAGTCTCTACACCTAAAGCTTTCATTATTCTTACTGGAAAAGTAATTTCATTCATAGAATAACCTTCATAATAATGAAACCTTCCTTGCATAGCTATAACTAATTTCCCTTCCAATTTCCCTATAACTAACTGTCCTTCATGACCTTCTACAGTAGAAATTGGGAAATTAGGTATGTCTTCATATTTAATCTTTACAGGATTTTCAATCTCGTTTGCAAGTGTACCAAGACCTGAACCTAGTATTAATCCTATTTTAGGTTCAATATTTATTTTCTCTTCTATAAAATCTTTAGTTTGCTTTATATTTTTTAATAAATTATTCAAATTAATTTCCTCCTAAATTTCTTTAATTATATTTTTTACCAACTTTATAAATTCATCTTTTATATTTTGTGTAGTTTCAATGACTTCTTTATGGTTTAAAGGTTGATCTAATATACCTGCGGCCATATTGGTTATGCAAGATATTCCAAGGACTTTTAATCCACCATGAACCGCTGTTATAACTTCTGGTACTGTACTCATCCCAACTGCATCAGCGCCTAGAATCTGAGCCATCTTAACCTCTGTTGGCGTTTCATATGTAGGTCCTGTAAAAAACATATATACACCCTTTTTAAGGTTCATATTTAAATTATTAGCAACATTTTCAGTTAATTTAATTAATCCTTGATCATAAGCATGAGACATATCTGGAAATCTTGGACCTAATTTTTCAAAGTTTTTACCCATTAATGGATTATCAAAGGAGAAGTTTATATGATCATTTATAATCATTAAATCTCCAGGTTTAAAATTAGTATTACTTCCTCCAGCAGCATTTGTTACAATAATATTTTCAATACCTATTTCCTTCATAACTCTTACTGGAAAAGTAACATCTTTCATAGAATAGCCTTCATAATAGTGAAATCTTCCTTGAAGAGCTATGACATATTTATCTTCTAATTTACCTATTACTAATTTTCCACTGTGACCTTCAACTGTAGAAGTTGGAAAATGAGGGATATCTTTATACTCTATATTTATAGGATTAACTATTTCATCTGCTAAAATACCAAGGCCTGATCCTAGTATCAATCCCGTCTTAGGCTCATTATTTATTTTTTCTTTTATAAAATTGGATGCTTCTCTTATTTTATTTAAATAATTCATTTTTTCCTCCTAATATTACATTTTTAAATTCTTTATTATATATACCCTAAATTAAGCTCTTGGATGCGCATTATTATATACTTCATTTAATCTTTTTTTATCTTCTTGCATATATATTTGAGTAGAAGATATATCTGCATGACCTAGCATAGCTTGTACAGATTTTAAATCTGCACCATTATCAATTAAATGAACAGCAAATGAATGTCTCAAGGTTCTTGGTGTGATTTTTTTTTCAATACATGCTTTTTCTTTATAGTATTTAATAATTTTCCAAAATCCTTGTCTTGTAAGTTTTTTCCCTTGATAATTTAAAAAAATCGAATTATCTTTAGCTTCCTTTACAAATTTATTTCTATATTCATCTAAATATAATTTAATTGATTTTATAGCTGTCTTACCAATAGGTATAACCCTTTCATTTGAAAGATTTTTAGATGAAATTACTATACCTAAGTTTAAATCTATATCTTCTAAGTCTAATGACAATAGTTCACTCACCTTAAGACCTGCCGCATATAATAATTCTAACATAGCCTTATCTCGTACGCCCTTTAAATTCGTCGTATCTGGTTGATCTAATAACATATTAATTTCATTAGAAGTTAATATTCCAGGTGACCTTTTTTTGTTTTTAGGAGATTTTAAATTTAATGTAGGATCTTTTTTAATCAGTCCTTCATTTAATAAATATTGATAAAAAGATCTTATAGAAGCTAGATTTCTAGATATTGTAGAGGGTGCCTTGCCTTGTATTTCTAAATAAAACATATATGAAATGATATTTGTTTGAGATATTTCTTCTAGTGCTATGTTTATATTATTTTCATCTAAATATTTTATAAATTTATTTAAATCTCTTTTATATGATTCTATTGTATTTGATGATAATTCTTTGTCCCATTTTATGTAGTTAATAAATTCAGATTTTATTTTTCCCATTGTTTGCTCCTCTAATACTTTTCTCTTTATATATAATATTCTACAAAAAACTATATTTATTTATTTCAAATATTAAAATAAAAGTATATAATCTTTTTAAAATAATATATTAAATTACTTTTACTATATTTATAAGAGAATACTAATATTGAATTTGTGGTAGGAGGTTGTATTAGCTGATTATTATAATTATATTCTTCAATAAATATTTGTAATAATATTAAAAATATAATTATAATAATCATTATTTTAAATAGTTTAATTGATTTATCTCTCATATTAAATTTACTCCTTATCTAAATTATGAACTTTATAAGATAAGGGGTAATGTATGCTTCTATTAACCCTCCTATAACAAAGCATACTAAAGTTAATAATGAGAAAAAAGAAAAAGGTATTATTTGTTTTAAAATACTTTCTCTTTTAAGATTTTTTCTGGATTTTATAACATTAATACTATGACTAGTAGACAAAGAAGCTAAAATTATAAATCCCGGTATTATAAAAATATTTTGAGGAGTTAATGCTAAAAATGATAATAAAAATCCTTTAAAACCAAAATTACTGATAATAAACCCTATAGAAAACCCGATAGTAAAACCTCTAAATAAAATCAAAGTAAAAGTTACAGGCACGCCTATAACGATAATACCCATAGCCCATATCACAATACCAGTTTTAAAATTATTTAAAATAGAATTTTTTAATAAAGCTGTATTTTGAATCTTTTGCTTATCAATAATTTTGAAAAAGTCACTCAAAAAATTTGATATTTCACTTCTTTGTGCTTGACTCATTATTTTTATGGTTATAACACCTGCAGATATTCCAATCATAATTATAATAGTAAGTGCTAAATAAATAAATATATTATTTTTAACATGTTTTATAAATTCATTTTTTAAGTTAAACAATAAAAATCCTCCTTTATACAAGCTATACAAAATATTATGCTTTTAGAGAGGATTTTATTACTTATTTATTTTTATTACAAATTACCCTATCAATCAATTGAATGCCAATAATAGTTTTGCTATCACTTATTTCTCCTATATCTATCATGTGTAGTAATGCCTCTAATGAATATTTTTCTACATCAATATGCTCATCTATATCTGGACTTGCAATACCTTCTTCTAAATCTCTTGCAAAAAACAAATGTATTTTTTCATTACAAAAGCCAGGTGAAGAATAAAACTCTATTACATACTCATAGTTATTAGCACTTAATCCTGTTTCTTCCTTAAGTTCCCTTATAGCACATTCCTTAGGTTCTTCTCCTATTTCTATCTTACCTGCTGGAAGCTCTAGTATTTCTTTATCTATTGCCTTTCTATATTGTTTAACTAAGTATATTTCATTATCAGAAGTTATAGGCACAACGCATACTGCACCAGGATGTTCCACTATCTCTCTTTTTGAATATTTTTTATCTGGTAATTCTACAGTATCTATTCTTAAATTCAATACCTTTCCTTCATATATTTTTTCAGACTTCATAGTCCTTTCAATATAACTCATCAAAAACCTCCTAAAATAATAAGAATATTTCATAGACATTTACATACACTTAACTATATTATATATTTTTTAAAAAATTTGTAAAGTGTGGAGGTAATATTATGTATAAATTAGTTGCTAATAAACAGTTATTATTAGTTGGTACCATGGAAGAAGTATGTAAAAAATTAAAATATTATTCTTTGAAATTTGATATATTAGAAGAATTAATTTCTTATTTATCTTAATTATTATCAATTATGATAAGATTATTTATGATATTATAAATAAAAAAAGAACTAAGTTCTTTTTTTATTTAATTAGTTCTTTCCAATCTTAACTTGTCAGCGACCATTGCAATAAATTCACTGTTTGTAGGTTTTCCCTTGTGATTTTCTACAGTATATCCAAATAAATTATTTATAGTATCAACCTTACCTCTACTCCATGCAACTTCTATTGCATGCCTAATTGCTCTTTCTATCCTACTAGGTGTAGTATTAAATTTCTTTGCTATTTCAGGGTATAATTCTTTAGTTACAGCACTTAATAAATCTACCCTCTCTACTACCATGCCTATACCTTCTCTGAGGTACAAATACCCTTTTATATGAGCAGGAACACCTATTTCATGTATTATATGTGTTATGTTAGCTTCTAAGGTTTTAGCTTGGTTATAAGTATTCTTATTTATTATGCCATTAGATTTACTTGCATTTATATTTCTTTTATTAGAATCATCCATGTTTCCAGTTAATTGTCTAATTCTTTTCATGAAAACCTCAAAATCAAAAGGTTTCACTACATAGTAATCTGCACCTAACCCAATTGCTCTTTGAGTAATCTTATCTTCACCTACAGCTGATAAAACTATAATCTTAGGATATTTTTCTAAATTAATTGTGTTTAATTTTTCTAACACCCCTAAACCATCAAGATACGGCATTATAATATCTAATACTAATACATCTGGAACCTTTTCTGATATCATATCTAGAGCCTCTAAGCCATCATTTGCCTTTCCTATTACATTTACATCTTCTTGTGTAGTTAAATATTCTGTAAGTATATTACAAAAATCCCTATTATCATCTGCAATTAAAATGTCAATCTTTGAATTATTCATCAATTTACCCCCATATATATACTAATTTTTATTCTCTTATACTATTTCGACAAAAATGTAATAATACCTCTTTATTTTCAGTATTTTATTTAACTTTTTTCTTACAATTTTCAACAAAAAAATAAGGGATATCCCTTATTTTTTGCTTTCCTATGTCGTTTTTTAATATATTTGATTCTTCTAACATCCATTCTATATATAAACCATAACCTTTAGTTGGATCATTTACAAATACATGAGTAACTGCACCTATAATTTTTCCATCTTGTATTATTGGACTACCACTCATTCCTTGAACTATTCCACCAGTCTTTGATAATAAGTCTTTATCGGTAATTTTTATAGTCATACTTTTTGGGGCAATATTTGCTTGGGTTTCTTTTTTTATTATTTCAACTTCATATTTATTTACCTTTTTTTCTCCTATAGTTGATAATATATATGCTTTTCCTTCTTTAACTTCGTGTTGTAAAGCTATAGGTAAAGATTCTTTTAAGAAGGTGTTGCTAATATTATTATTCATCTTTCCATAAATACCGAGTTCAGTATTTTTTTCAATATTTCCAAGAAGATTTTGTGATTCAAAAAACATTCCCTTTAATTCACCAGGATGCCCTTTTGTACCTTGTTCTATAGATGAAATACTAGCTTCTAATATTTCCCCACCACTTATATTCATTAGTTTTCCCGTATCCATATCTGAAATACCATAGCCAAGAGCTGCAAACTTTTTTGTTTTTTCATGATAAAAAGTAAGAGTTCCAATACCAGCGGTTTTATCTCTTACCCAAAGACCTATTCTAAAAGTTCCATCTTCTTTACTTTCTACAGGCATTATTTTTTTTATAATTTTTTCATTATCTCTTTTAACCTTTAATTTAACCTCATGATTTTCTATATTATTTAATAAATCAATAACATGGTATGAATCTTTAATTTTTGTATCATTTATTTCTAAAATTGAATCTCCAATCTTGAGCCCTGATTCTTTTCCAGGTATATAAACTTTATTATCCTTCCCTTTTATTTCAGATAATGCAACAATTAAGACACCTTCAGTTTTTAACTTTACACCAATTGATTGTCCTCCTGGCATTAATTTAACCCTATTTACTATATTAACCTCCATAGTTTTTACAGGAAATAATCCTAAAAGCTTAATATCTATACTTGTTTTACCTCTTTTAGTACTTTGTAAGCTATATTTATTTTTAGTTTTAAAGCCTAACTCTCTTTCTTCATTTTGTATTTTAACTATCTTATTTTTTGATTCTAAATCAGTAATAGTAAAGGGTAATAATAGATTTATATGCTTCTTTCCTCCTTCAAATATATTAATTTGAGAAGGTAGTGAATATAAATTTATTAATTGTAAAAAATATATAAAACTTAATGTTATAATAATATACAATATTGATTTGTTTTTATTTCTTTTATTTGAATTCAAAGAACATCACTCTCCAAATCCCACTTCTCAATATTTTATATATTTTATTTTTTCATCTTTATATATTAATTTTAGCCTATTTCACAATAAATATGCTATCTAATAACTAAGTAAATTGTAAACAAATTATTAAATTGCATAAAAAAAGAAGTATAAAATATACTTCTTTACTTATATTTTTTTGACATTTTTATCATTTCTTGTGCGTGAAGTCTAGTTGTTTGAGTTACATCAACTCCTCCAAGTAATCTAGAAAGTTCTTCGATTTGTTCTTTATAATCTAATTTTTTTACAATAGTTTCAGTATTGTTATTATTTTCAGTTTTAAAAATCCTATAATATGAATCTGCCATAGCAGCAATTTGTGGCAGATGAGTTATACATAAGACTTGATGATGTCTTGATATATTTACTATCTTTTCACCCACTACTTGAGCAGTACGTCCACTTATACCACTATCAATTTCATCAAATATCATTGTTGAAATATTGTCATTTCCACCAAGTATAGATTTAAAAGCTAGCATTATTCTAGACATTTCTCCACCGGATACTATTTTTGAAAGCCTTCTAAGTGGTTCTCCTAAATTAGTAGATATTAAAAACTCTAATTTATCAATTCCATTAATATTTGCTTCTTCTAATATTTCATGCTTTACTTTAAACTTTATATTTTTCATATTAAGTTCTTGTAATTCATTTGTCATGTTCTTTTCAAACTTATCGATAATTTTCTTTCTTTTTTCTGAAAGTAATTTAGACCTTTTAAAAATATCATTATTTATGACTTTTATTTGTTCTTGTAATACTTTCATCTGTTTTTCATTATCTATTATACTGTCTAATTGACCCTGGATATTATCTCTATATGCTAATATTTCTTTTATTGTCTTACCATATTTTCTTTTTAATTTATTTATTAATTCAATCCTATCTTCTAATATGGTTAACTCTTCCATATTGTAGTCAATGTTTTCATAATAATTTCTTATATCTCTTGATAAATCTTGTACTTGATAAATAACTTCATTTATATTGTTTTCATATTTCATAATATTATCATCAAATTTAGAAATATTATGAAATAATTTAGAAATATTATTTAAATTATTAATTATTGATAGATCATCATAATCATTGGAATCCAAAATATTATATACAGAATTTAAAGTTTTAGATATTTCCTCAGTGTTAGATAACTTAGTATATTTATTCATTATTTCTTCTTCTTCATCTATTTTTAAATCACTAGAATTAATTTCATCTATTTGAAATTTTAATAAATCTATCTTTCTTTCTTTTTCCATTTCATCTGTAACTATTTCAGACAAATTATTTTTTAATTCTTTTAAATCTAAATATTTATTATGAATTACATTTTTATAAGAATGTAATTTCTCATCCCCTAATGAATCTATAAGTTGTAGATGTTTATCAGAATCTAAAAGGGTTTGATGTTCATGTTGACCATATATATCAACTAGTGAATAACTTATTTTTTTTAGCATGCTTAAAGTAATAGTATGTCCATTAATTCTAGAAAAACTTCTCCCATTCTTATGAATTTCTCTAGTTATTAAAAGAGAATCATCAACTTCATATGGTATACCATAGTTTTCTAATAATACTTTTATCCTTTCGGGTCTTTCTAAATAAAATACCGCTTCAATTACAGATTTATCGTGTCCAGTTTTAATAAAATCCTTATTTGATCTATCACCTAGAATGAGTCCTACAGCATCTATTATTATCGATTTACCTGCCCCTGTTTCTCCAGTAAGTACATTAAATCCTTTAGTAAAAGAAATTTTCAAATTATTTATTATAGCAAAGTTTTTAATATTCAATTCTAAAATCATTATTATCCCCCCCACTACTCTAGCATTTCATAAAAAGTATCTAAGATATAGTTAATTTTATCTATATCTGAAATAGCAACAAAAATAGTGTCATCACCTGCGATAGTACCTATTACTTCTTTGATATTTAAATTATCAATAGCAGATGCTGATATCTGAGCAGCACCTGGTATTGTCTTTAATACTAAAATATGTCCAGCTACCTTTATAGATATAATTGAATTCTTAAAAATATTAGAAAGTCTTTCTGTTATGCCATCTTGATTTTGATTCATAGATGCATATTTATACTTTCCTGTTTTTCCCATCACCTTTACTAGTCTAAGTTCTTTGATGTCTCTAGAGACAGTTGCTTGGGTTACTTCTATTCCTGAATCTCTTAAGAAATTTGCTAATTCCTCTTGAGTTTCTATTTCATTATTATTTATAACATCTATTATCTTACTTTGTCTAACATACTTTTTCATTATTGCCCCCTAAGAATTTCACATTTCATGAGATTCATTTATAATTTCTTTTATTTTTTTATCTATATCAAAAGCAGGAGATTTGTAAGTAATATAAGCTAAGAACTCAATATTTCCATCCCCACCCTTTATAGGTGAATAATAAATATCAGTTAAGTATAAATCTAAAGTCTTTAAGTAATCCTTAATTTTAATAATTGATTTCAAATGAATTTTTTTATCTTTTATAATACCATTTTTACCAACAAATTCTTTGCCTGCTTCAAATTGAGGCTTTATTAAAGCAAGTATTTCTCCATCTTTCTTTAATATTTCTTTTGCCACAGCTAGTATCTTAGTAAGAGAAATAAAAGAAAGATCAATAGAAATAAAATCAAGTTTTTCTTTGATTTTATCAGTATCTAAATACCTTATGTTTGTTTTCTCCATATTTATAACTTTAGAATTTTTAATTATATCACTATCCATCTGATTATATCCTACATCTACTGCATAAACTTTTTTTATGTGATTGTTAAGCATACAATCAGTAAATCCTCCGGTTGATGCACCCATATCCATAGCTATTTTATCTTTAAGATCAATATTAAAATAATCTATAGCCTTTTCTAATTTATAGCCTGCACGACTCACATATTTTAAAGGAGGATTAATTAACTCAATATTTGAATCTACTGGTATTTTTAATGATGCTTTTTTTACTATATTATCATTATATTTTACTAGCTTTTTGGATATAGCAACCTTAGCTAGTTCTCTACTTTTTACTAATCCTTTTTCTTTTAATAAAATATCTATACGTTTAAATTCCATTTTACCACCTATTGTTTAATGCTTTTTAAGATAGTATTATAAATACCATCCGAATCCAATTTATGTTTTTTAAATAATTCATTTGTATCACCATGTTCAATAAATTCATCAGGTAGACCTATATTTATAATTTCACCTGCATAATGATTTTTGATTAGTTCTTGATTTACAACTGTTCCAAGTCCACCATTTATTACATTATCTTCTATGGTTACAATAGTACTATATTCTTTAATTAATTTATTCAATAATATAGAATCAATTGGTTTTAGAAATCTCATATTTATAAGAGAAGGATTAATTCCATTATTATTTAATTTAATTAAAGCATCATATCCTATTTCTACCATCTTTCCAATAGCTATGATAGCAATACCACTACCCTTTTTTATATATTCGCCCTTACCATATTCAATTTTATTATTTGTTTTTAATTTTTCTCTTACAACACCATTACCTCTTGGATATCTTAAAGCAATTGGTCCATCATTATATTGATAGCTAAACTCTATCATCTCTTCAAACTCTTCTTTATCTTTGGGTGCCATTATTGTAAGATTTGGTATATGACTTAAATAAGAAAAATCAAATACCCCATGATGTGTTTCTCCATCATTCCCTACAAGACCTGATCTATCTATTGCAAAAACTACAGGTAGCTTTTGTAAAGCTACATCATGTACAATTTGGTCATATCCTCTTTGAAGAAATGTAGAATATGCAGCAAAAAATGGTTTAAGGCCTTGTGATGCCATACCCGCTGCAAGAGTAACAGCATGTTGTTCTGCAATACCAACATCAATAAAGTTCCTAGGTAATTTATTTTTGAATTTTTCAAGCCCTGTACCATCAGGCATAGCTGCAGTTATTGCCATTATTTCTTTATGTTTTAATGCAAGTTCATATAATTTATTTCCAAATACATTAGAATATTTTATTCCATTAGATTTTTTTAAAGATTTACCTGTTTCTAGGTTAAAAGGAGAAGCCCCATGAAATTTATCCGGATTTTCCTCTGCATATTTATAGCCTTTTCCTTTTTTAGTCATTACATGAACAATTACAGGACCATTGACAAGTTTTGCTCTATTTAGAGTAGTTATAAGTAATGGTATATTATGTCCATCAATAGGTCCTAAATAAGTGAATCCTAATTCTTCAAAAAAAGCACCTGGTATAATAAAATATTTGAATGTATCCTTTGCTCTTTCAGCTGTTTTAAATACAGTTTTCCCTATGGCAGGTATACTATTTAAAATGTTTTCTACATCACCTTTCATCCTACCATAAGTTGGAGCAGTTCTTATTCTATCAAGATATTTAGAAAGACCACCTACATTTTCAGATATGGACATTTCATTATCATTTAATATAACTATCATTTTACTTTTGCTATCACCTGCATGATTTAAAGCTTCAAAAGCTATACCAGCCGTCATAGATCCATCACCTATTACAGACACAACTTCATTTTTTTCTCCCTTAATATCTCTTGCTATAGCCATGCCAAGCCCTGCAGAAATAGAAGTTGAACTGTGGCCAGTTTCAAATGTATCATGAGAAGATTCACATCTTTTAGGAAATCCACTTAATCCACCTAATTGCCTTATAGTAGAAAGCTTATCTTTTCTTCCAGTTAAAATCTTGTGTATATAAGATTGATGACCTACATCCCATATTATTTTATCTTCTGGACTATTAAATACTTTATGAATTGCAATAGTCAGTTCTACAACCCCTAGATTGGATGCCACATGACCCCCAGTTTTTGATATGTTTTTTAACAAATATTCTCTTATTTCCCTGCTTAGTATATTTAACTCAGTATTACTCAGCTTTTTTAAATCAGATATACAATTTACATTTTCTAATATCTTCATAGGAGTCACTCACCTTCTATTTTATTTATCTAGTACCTTCAATTTCAATTTTTCATCAAAAAACATTACTACTCTTCCTGTATAATACATTATATTTTCAGAATATGTTATTGCAACTTCCTTACCTATAGCTTTTCCACCAACAGTCATGGAAGCTATAAATCCACTCATAACTACACTTACTATAGTTAATTGTCTAATATCATATATGTTTGTTATTTTAATTACAATTATAGCACCAGCAGCTCCACTTATAATTCCACAAATATCACCTATAACATCGTTGCAAAAATTTGAAACTATTCCTGCATTTTTAATCAATTTTATAGAATATTTGGCAGCTTTATTTTTCTGTGCAGCCATAGAGTGAAAAGGTTTCTCTCTCGCAGCAGCAACAGCTATACCAATTGTATCAAAAAATACTCCCAATAAAATAATTAATATCAAAGTTATAAAAGCAAACAATATATCAAAATTTCTCATTACATTTTCTGCAAGTAAACTTACTATAATTGCTAGAAAAAAGGTGACTATAGTTATTATTATAATCCATCTATAATTTACTTTCTTTTTATTTCTTTTGTTTTTATTCTTTTTGGACAAAATATACCTCCATATTTCTATGCTGTAAGCCTTACTTAAATAAATATTTAAATAAAGCTGACAGCATAGAAGCTATCAGCCTTAGAATGGTAGTATATTAAGTAAATTTTGCGGCTTAAGGTCTGGCAGGATTTCCCGATTGAGAGCTGCATGTCGCCATAACAGAGGTTACCCTTTAATCTCATCCTATCTATTATAGATAGAGCCAGATTGCCATTTAGTCCGCACTGCAATCCTCAACATACTTACAAAGAACAGTCTAGGAGTTTTCCTCGACAGTCATGCCAATCCCTAGCCTCTTTTGCAAAATAGGTTTCAATAACAAAACTACTCATTTTCAGGGCCCCTCAAATTTATAGCTACAACTATTATCCACCTATTTCACTCAAGGCAGGCTACGCTGCACTTAGCTTTCACCACATTGCAGGTTATCCTAATATTAGGTCTCCACGGAGGCAGGGTCAACGCCCACATGCCGTTGTGGATCGCCCCATCCTCCTTAACTCCCAGAAATGACCCCTGACTGGGCGTCACAAGCCATAACCAGGAACTTCATCGATATGCCCTTTGACGGATTTTTAGCCCCGCCTTCAGGATTGGCTGCTCTGACTAGAATACTGCACCATTCTTAGCAGATTAATTATATCATATGAATTTTCAATATACAAATATTAGTTAACCCTTTTAGTAAGGTATTGTGCTAAGTCTATAAAGAAATTTGACTCTTTAGAATTAAATTTTTTCATTATATTCGTTGACTTTTCCTTATACCCATTTAAATCATCTATAGCTTTATCCATCCCATGAATAGAAACATATGTAGTCTTATCTCTTTTCATATCACTACCTATATCCTTGCCTAAAAGCTCACTATCTCCTATTATATCCAATATATCATCTCTTATTTGAAATGATATACCAATACATCTTCCATAATCATTTAACAACTGTATTTCTTCTTTAGTTGCTCCTCCTATTATAGCACCAGCAACTAAAGAAGCCTCTATTAATTCTGCTGTCTTATTTTTATGAATAAAATATAAAGTTTCTTCATCTACTTTTTTATTCTCTGAAAGAATATCAACTACTTGTCCACCTATCATTCCTTTATATCCTGATGATTTTAAAATTCTTTCCATAGCATCAATATAATTCTTTGAATAATTATTTTTTATTACTTCATCTATCATTATTTCATAAGCAAAGTTTAAAAGAGAGTCTCCTGCTAATATAGCAATAGATTCTTCAAACACCTTATGATTTGTAAGTTTACCCCTTCTATAATCATCATCATCCATGGCAGGTAAATCATCATGGATTAAAGAATAAGTGTGTATCATTTCCATAGCTATGGCAAATCTAATTGCCTTTTTTATATCTCCACCAACTAATTCACAAGATTTAATTAAAAGTATAGGGCGAAGTCTTTTTCCACCAGAAAGGAGGCTGTATTCCATTGATTCAATTACCTTTTTTTGAGGTAAATCTTTTTCCATGAAAATATTTTTAAGTTCATCTTCAATTATATTTTTATATTTTTTTAATTCTATATTTAAATCCAAAATATCTCTCCTATTCTGTCATTTCAAAATTAGATTCTTTTATCTTTCCGTTATTATCTTCTAATATTAATTTTATTTTTCCTTCTGTTTCTTCAATTTTTTTATAACATTGATTATATAGTTTTATTCCTCTTTTAAATTCATCTATTGCATTGTCTATGTTTAAATCTCCAATTTCTAATCTATCAATTATATTGTCTAATTCTGTAATAGCTTCTTCAAATTTAATTTCCTTATCAGCCAATTATAATTCCTCCTTTAATAGGATTTTTGTAACTTTAGCTTCTATCTGTCCATCTTTAAGATTAATTTTTATAATATTTTCTTTATTTATATCATTAATTGACTTTATTATATTTTTGTCTTTATCCTCTACATAAGCAAATCCTCTATCTAATATAGTTAAAGGATTCAGAGAATTTAATTTTTCTCTTCTATTATTTAATTCATTTTTGTTTTTATCTAATAAATTCTTTTGTGCATTAAATAAATTTTTAAATTCAAAATCAAGCCTTTGTTTATATTGATCTATATAGTATAAGGGCTCAGTAAAGAGCCTTGTTTTTTTATAATTTAATAATTTGTTTTTTTTATCTTCTATAAATCTATTCATTGAACTTATCAAATCATCATTTATATTGATAAGTCTTTCTTTCAAAACATCTATATCAGCTACAGCCAACTCTCCTGCTGAAGAAGGTGTTGGTGCTCTTAAGTCTGATACAAAGTCAGAAATAGTAAAATCAGTTTCATGACCTACTGCAGAAATTACAGGTATAGTTGAATTGTATATCTCTTTAGCAACAATTTCTTCATTAAAAGCCCATAATTCTTCAATAGATCCTCCACCTCTACCTATTATTATTGTATCAATATCTATCCTACTATTGAAGTATTTAATACCTTTACATATTTCATCCTTTGCATATATACCTTGAACACGTACAGGATATATAATTATGTTAACATTAGGATTCCTTCTTTTAATTACAGTAATTATATCTCTTATAGCAGCACCTGTAGAAGAAGTTACTACACCAATATTATCTGGATTAGTATTTATATTTTTTTTAATTGAATAGTCAAATAAACCTTCAAGCTCTAGTTTTTTCTTCAACTCCTCATATTTAATATATAAATCTCCTATTCCATCCTTTTTTATCTTTTTAACGTATAATTGATAACATCCATCTCTTTCATATATAGATATATATCCTTCTGCTATTATTTTCATCCCATCTTCTAAATTAAATAAAAGTAATTTATTATCACCATTAAACATTATACATTTCACTCTACTTTTATTGTCTTTAAGAGTAAAGTACATATGTCCACTATAATGGTGTTTAAAGTTAGAGATTTCTCCTTCAATTTTTATATTATTTAATATAGGATCACTTGATATTATTCTTTTCATATAAGACGTGAGCTCTGATACCTTTAATGGTTTTAGTTCTATTTAAATCACCCCCACATATAAATATAATTATTAATACCCTACTTATAATTATTTCAACATATTAATGCTTGCTTATTTATCTTGATTTCTAACAAATGATCCAAGAACACCATTTATAAATTTACTCGATTCTTCAGAGCTATATTTTTTGCTTATTTCTATAGATTCATTTATTGATACTTGAGTAGGTATATCATCCCTATATAATATTTCATAAACTGCTATCCTAAGCATAGCTAAATCTACCTTAGATAAACGTTCTTTTTTCCACCCTTTAATATATTTTTCTATTGTTTCATCAATAGTAGTTATATTTTCTTCTATATTATCAACTGTATTTTCTATATACAATTTTTCATCTTCTGTGAATTCATTCTCTTCAAAAAAAACATCTATAATATCCTTATCAAATGATTTATTTAACTCTAATTGATACAAAAGTTTCATAGTAGATTCTCTCGCAATTCTTCTTCCCATGTTTTTCTCCCCTTATTTTATCTTATACTTTTAAATTTGACTTTAAACAAATTTTTTATACAATATATTTATCCCTTGTAAGTAGAAATTAACCCTCTACTTAAATTAGAGGGTTAATTGTTTTAAAATATTGTATTTTAAGAATTTTTCTCTTCTTCTAATTCTGCTTCCTTAAGCTCTACACCTTGAACATGAATATTAACTCCAACAACCTTAAGTCCAGTCATATTTACAATAGCATCTTTTACAGCTTCTTGTATTTTCCAAGCCACATCAGGTATCTTTGATCCATATTTTACAATTATATATAAATCAACAGATGCTTCTTTTTCTCCAACCTCAACTTTAACACCTTTAGATAGATTTTTTCTACCAAGTATATCTGATATACCACCTGTAAAACCACCGCTCATGGCATATACACCCTCTATTTCTACAGCAGCAAGACCTGCAATTGTAGCTACTACTTCATCAGAAATTTTAACCTGACCATTATCATATTCTTTACCTTCATTTATATCTGTCATTTTATACCTCCATATTCACCCTAAATTATAAAATAATTATATCAAATTAAACGAATCTTTACAAACATTAGCTATTTTTATTTATTATTTTAATATTACTAGCTTTAAAATCAGTTTCAGATGTTACAATTTCAAGAATTTGAGATACTTCCTTTTCTGAAAGATTGTCATTTTCTATAACTATACGTACATCACTTTCACCTATAAATACTAGAGTATTTTTAAATCCTTTAGAAACAAGTAATCCTTCTATAAAAAGTTCTTTTTCAGATATTTTACCTATTTCTATTATTTCTTCTTGAGCTTTAGCCATTACCTCTTTACTACTTTTATCATTTTTAACTATATCATTTAACCTATCAACTAATTCTCCTCTCATTTTGTCTCTAGATAATCTATGTTCTACAAAGTAATTACTTTTTTCTATGTTCTTTTCACTAGATATAGCCTTGCCTATATCTTTATTTGTTTCTTTTGAAATATTCTCTACTTTATCATCTTTACTATCTACAATTTCAGCTTTTTCAGCATTATCATTTACAACCTCAACTAATTCACTTTCTTCATTGACTACCTCCACTAACCCCTCTTCATATTTTTGATAATCATTAGATGACTCTGTTATTGACCCTTTTGATACTTGATGATTCACAAAACCTAACATAACTAAACCTACTATTAATGCAGATAGATAGATTGTTTTTTTTCTAATAATCATAATTAATCCTCCCTTATTTTTTAACATAAATTTCCACCTTATTTCCACTAAGATCTAATGCAGTTTTCACCGCATTGTATACATTTTCCTTTATTTTAATATCTTCTGCTCCTTCTGCCGCTACAATAACTCCTCTTATTTCAGGTTTTATCTGTTTTATAGTTATCATTTCTCCTCCACTCCCATTAGTAACTATTTGTTCTGTACTTTCTTCTCTTATCACATCCCGAATGCCACCTTGTGAATCATTTTCTTTAGTCGTTTCTTTGTTGCTTGTTTTGTTTATAGCTGGGACACTTTCTGTAGTTTCAACTAAGGTTATCATTACCTCTACATCTCCAACCCCTTTCATTTCACTTAAAATTTGCTTTAATTTTATTTCTAATTTATTAGAATAATCATCAATGCTATTTGAGGCCATTTCTTTTTCCTCTGAAATACTAGTATCTATTTTAAGATTTGAATCTTCATTTTCAACAAAAACACTTATTCCTATTAATAAAATAATTCCAGTCGAAATTATAAGAGCTAAATTTGTATATTTTTTATTACTTGATATTTTTTCTATTAAAATATTTATATGCTTTTGTAGCTTCATATTATCCTCCTAACTAATAGTTATATGTATTTTTTCATATTCTATATTGAACTTATCTTTTAAATGTTTTTTTAAATCTTCATACTCTATCTTGTTTTCATTTTCATCTTCATCATAAGCTATATTGCTTATTTCTATTTTCTTTATATTTATATCATTTTTACTATCCTGCTTTGATTTTTTTTCTTTATTTAAATGTATATTTAAACTTTCAATTTCACCCTTAAACTCATCACTCTCTAATAATTCAATATCTATTTTTTCTACATTATAATCAAATTCTTTTTCTATAGATTCATCTATAGCTATTGATAAATTTTCTATATACAACTTTTCTACTTGATTATTATTATTTGAAACACTTGTTTTTTCATTATAATAATAAGTTTCATCACTTTTATCTAGCTTTGAAAAAACATCTTTACCTATATTTATGTCATTAGATAGTAGATTTATGAAAGGATTTATTAAAGCAATTATAATTAAGAAACCTCCTATCATTTTTATATAAGATTTAAAACTATTATTTGGAATTATAGCTTCTAATATAGCAATGAATATTGATATTATAACTATATTGATTATCCATCCCCTTAAAAAATCAATCATAAATTCACCTACCTCATCATAAGAGTAATATTTCCTGCTCCAACTATTATAGTTATAGATATAATAAACATGACCGTAACAGTTAAAAGCAAGCCTAAAAGTATAATTATAGATTTACTTGTTTCTATAAGACCATCCACTATTCTTTCATCTGATATAGGTTCAATTATCGCTACAGCTAACCTATAAACAAAGATTAATGATAATAATTTTAATGCTGGAATTATTATTATTAAAAATAAAACCACAACCCCTATAATACCTATAGAATTTTTCAAAAGTAATGAACAACCTAAAACAGTATCCATAGCATCAGATAAAAATCCTCCTACAATTGGTACAAAGTTATTAATAGCAAATTTAGCTGTCCTAATAGTAACTCCATCTAATTGAGAAGAGCTTACACCTTGAATAGTCATAACACCCATAAATATTGTCAAAGAAATACCAATTGTAATTATTGCTATCTCCTTTAAAAGAGATACTATCCTACTTACTTGTACCTTATCAGTTAGCTTATTAACTAGGCTTAGTATTGTAGAAAAAAAGATCAAAGGTATTATAATTTGCTTTATTAATGTAGAAAATATTCCTATTGAAGCAAGTATTAAAGGATGTAATAAGGAAGATGATGCTAGTCCTCCCACTGCCATTAAAAGTGTCATTAATATAGGTAGTAAAACTTGCATAAATATGACCATATTATCTATAGCATC